>JAITWC010000092.1 GCA_031285485.1 Alistipes sp. | reverse complement strand
TCGACCGACGGGGCACTAACAGTCAATCTGCCGCACATTCACACCACCGCCGGCACGGTCAACTACATCAAGCAGATCGCTGTGCCCGCCTCGGAGGGCCGCCGCGTGTTCTTGCGCATCGGCGGTGCGGCGAGCGTGGCCGACGTTTTCATCGACGGCCGCCACTGCGCTACCCATCGCGGGGCCTCGGCTCCGTTCACCGTCGAGATCACCCGACTGCTCCATCCGGGCACTCCAGCCACAGTTCGCATCGTGACCGACAGTTCGCCGAGCCTCGACGTGCTCCCCACCGCTGGCCGCGAAAAGATATACGGCGGCATCTATCGCGGTGTCGAACTCATAGTGTGCGATTCGCTTGCCGTCTCGCCCGCCGCCTCGCTCGGCAGCGATCCCGACACCGGAACTAATGACGGCCTGTGGATCGCCACCGACCACCTCAGCCCAGCCCGCGTCGAGGGACAAGTGCGCCTCGAACTGCTCACTCCGTCCGACGTGTCGGCTATGGCCGGTTCTTTCGCCCGTGTGCGTTTCCTCGACTCCGACGGCAACCTTGCCGCACAGAGCAGCCTGCCCGTCATGGGGCCGACTCTCGACATACCTTTCACTCTGTCCGATCCCCACCTGTGGCAGGGCACCGACGATCCGTATCTCTACGACGTGGAGGTAACGCTCTTCGGTCCCGACGGTACTCAGACCGACCAGATGACCACCGCGACCGGTTTCCGCACGGTGGCTATCGACCCCACAGGCAGTTTTGCACTCAACGGTCGTCCGCTCACCATCCACGGCGTGGTGTTGCAGCGCGACCGCATGATGGTGGGCACGGCACTCACCCCGTTCCAGATCGAGGAGGACGTGGCGTTGATCCTCGAAATGGGAGTCAACGCGGTTAGGGTCGCAGGCGGACGCCACAGCGACTACTTCTACACGCTGTGCGACGAGGTGGGACTTATGGTATTCAGTGACGGCCCGTTCACGGGTGCGGCCTATCCGGCAGACATCGACTTCGTGGACACACCCGCCTTTCGCGACAACGGTCGACTTCAGATGGGCGAGATGATCTCTGGCCTGCACAACCACCCCTCGGTGGTGGCTTGGGGTGTGTTCTCCAACGTCTCCTCGCGCGGGGGTGACCCGGTGTCCTACATCCGCGAGTTGACATCACTTGTCCGCGACCTCGACCCATCACGACTCACCGCCGCCGGCAGCACGCAGGACGGCGAGGTAAATTTCATAACCGACCTCGTGTCGTTCGACCTATCGCTCGGTTGGGAAAGCGGCCTGCCCGACGGCGTGGTGCTGTGGCTCGACCAACTGCGCACCGGTTGGCCCGACCTGCGGGCGGGAATATCCTACGGCGCCGGAGCGTCGATTCTACACCAGTCGGAGCGGCTCGAAAGACCCTCTCCCACGGGTGGTTACCATCCCGAGGGTTGGCAGACATTCTTTCACGAGGAGTACGTTCGCCACGCCGTCGACGCCCCCGGACTGTGGGGAGTGTTCGTGTCCAACATGTTCGACACCGGCGAGGCGAAAGTTCAGCCGGGCAGCCTCACCGCATCCACAGCGGCCGGGGTGGGCATGGCCGTCGACGACCGTGGCCTAGTGACCTTCGACCGCAAGGATCGTAAGGACGCCTTCTGGCTCTACAAAGCGCTGTGGAACACCACCGAGCCGTTCGTGCGCATAGCGGGCAGCAGGCTCGACGGACGCTCCGAGCGGCGGCAGACGATCCGCGTCTACTCCAATCGCGAAGAGGTCGAGTTGTTCGTGGGCGGCCGTTCACAGGGACGTCGCACGGGCGAGCAGGGCATCTTCGAGTGGAGTGACGTAAACCTGCGTCCGGGTCTCAACCGCCTCGAAGCGCGCGCCGAAAGTGTAGCTCCCCACCGTATCTCCATCACCGTCACATCCGACGCGATCCCGCAACCTCAGACAACACCACCTGTCGCGCCGCCAGTTCCCCCCGGTGCAGGCATCGACCTCTGATTACGGATGTCATTCCGAACGAATGCGAGGAATCTACCTAACAGACAAATTGAGAGGCAGCAGGCCCCTCACAAAAAAGCAAGTCGACAGCAGAAAGACCCGGCACAAACGGCACGCGGTCATAAAAGACTTGGATATATTCTTTAGAACCGGCCACAAGATCCGCACGCCGAAATGCCTTCTTCCCTCTAAGATCAATATCGCCCGGCGCGGCCACAACATAATCGCGCGAAACCTCGACCGCCTCGGCATCCACCAAAAACAGATGGGCCAGAATAGCCGTCAACTCAAGGTTAAGATCGACCAAAAACTCGAACCGTCGTCCGTAAACCCCCGCAAACCGCTCCTCGTAATGCTCGAAGAACGGTGCGGCACGATAAGCCGATGCGATCGACATCCAATGCACATGCTGCCACCGCCGCGAGTTATCGATTCGCACATCGCGCGTTGCGATCTTCGCCCCATATCCATGTACGGGCACGGTAAGTGTAGCCACACCGTTGGCGGTCAAAATCTCCGCCCGGTTACGAAAAGTCTGCTTGACCCAATGTTCACCCACATCCACAACGCACCCGCCGCCCGCAAGCCGCGACCACCACTCGACCCCGCCGAGATATGTAACAGGAAGTATCGTCATTCCGGTCTCTCTGCCCAAACCCCGTCGGCCCGAAGCAGTTCCACAAGCGCATCGAGAGCCCCGTCCTGCGGAACCTCGCGCCGCACCACCTCTCGCCCGCGGTAGAGCGTAACCCGCCCCGGCCCGGCGCCAACGTAACCGTAATCGGCGTCGGCCATCTCGCCCGGCCCGTTCACAATGCACCCCATGACGGCGATCTTCACCCCCGGCAGATGGCCGGTGGCGGCTTTGACGCGTTCCAACACGGGTGACAGCTCGAACAGCGTGCGCCCGCAACCCGGACAGGCAATAAACTCTGCCCGCGAGCGGTCCAATCCGCAAGCCTGAAGTATGGCTCGTGCCACCTCGATCTCATTCTCGGGAGGCTCGGTGAGCGAAACGCGGATTGTGTCGCCAATCCCGTCGGCCAGCAGCGCACCGATTCCCACGGCCGACCTCACCCGTCCGTCGATCCCGCTGCCCGCCTCGGTAACCCCGAGGTGCAGCGGAAAGTGCATATCTTCTTCGTCCATCGCGCTCACGAGTTCGCGGTAAGCCGCCACCATCACACGCACGTTCGACGCCTTCATCGACACCACCACCCGGTCGAACCCCCGCTCGCGGCACACTCTCAGGAACTCCATCGCCGAGGCAACCATCCCCGCCGGAGTATCGCCCCACCGCTCGACGATGCGCCGGGCCAGCGAGCCGTGATTCACCCCTATCCGGATCGCCGTCCCCGCCTCGCGACATTTGTCTACAAGCTCCGTGAATTGCCGACCGGCCGGATCGCCATAGTTTCCGGGATTGATGCGAACCTTATCCACCACCCCGGCCATAGCCAAAGCCACGGCGGGTTGAAAATGAACATCGGCCACGAGCGCCACATCGGGCCACACGGCGCGCACCCTGCGCACGATATCCCGCATGCTCTCCGCCTCGCGCGGCCTCTGGGTGGTGAGGCGCACCATGCGGCATCCGGCCTCGCGCAGCCGTCCGACCTGCGCCACCGACGCCTCGATGTCGTTGGTATCGGTGTCGCACATCGACTGCACGACCACCTCGCGCCCTCCGCCGATCATCACCGGCCCCACGGGCACTTCGATCGTCGCCCGACGAAACATAACTAAAACACTATTTTCACGCCACCGGTGAAGTTCGCCCCCAGCCCGCGATAGTGCGGATAGGGATAGAGCACCTGGTCGGCAAGGTTTTCGCCCTCGATGTAGACCCAAAAGTCGCGCGCCACCTTCACCTCGGCCCCGAATGTGATGTCGACGGCCGGGGCCAATACCCCTGTCGAGTAGCGTGGCATACCGGTTAGATTGTGGCCGCTGAGCGACACAACGTAATCGCGTTCACCGATCCACTCGGCCCCGAGACGCAGCGCGAGCCTGTCGCGCCATCCGCTCCACGACAGCTCCAGCCCGGCGTCGTAGCGCGGCAGGTCGCCCACGGGCGTGAAAGGATACGAGCCGCCGAACTCAAACCCGTTCCAGTTGGCGTAGAGCCGCGCGCCGAACCCGCCGAGGTTCCGCAGCGCAACTTCGGCACCCACGGTCCAACGCTGGCCGTCCACTGCGTAGGGCGTGAACCACATAGGCGGATAGGTCACCCCGCTGGCGCCGCCAGCCTCGCGCAGGCTCACCACCTGCCGTCCCACGAACAGTTGATAGTCGCGGAACATCGACACCCCGCCCGACAGACGGTAGGAGAACCAGTCGTTCACGTCGCCCGTGAAACCGACCCTCGCATCGTTGATCCACGCGGTCGCTCCGGCCTCAGTCACATAAGGATTCCGGCGCGACAGGGTTTCGAGATCGCCCGCGCCCACCCGCGATGTGTGGCTCACGAACGGCACGAACGCCCCGCCCGCGAGAACAGCCCTCGCCTCGAACGACGGCGCCACCCTCGCGTAATCCTGCCCGAACGCCTTGTCGACGATGTATCGCACATCGGCCCCGCCCCGCAGACTCCACACACCCGAGGAGAAAAGATACCTCGGCGCGAAAGTCACCGCGACGGCGTTGCGTGAGACGTTTCCACCGCCATCGTACACACTCAGATCGAACGCCCCCTCCTCGGCCAGCACCAACTCGAACCCGTGTTTCCCCCCGCCGAACATCCGCGCGGCGGTCAGGCGTGCGTCGAAGTTGGCCTGTTTGTAATCCCTCCTGTTGACGGCATAACCCGCATCCACTCCCACGCGGAAGTTGAACCGCGACAGATCGCTGAAGTTATCGCCAAAGCTCAACCCCGCGCGCCCCAGTCCCAGCGAGAACCTGTGCATCCGCCGGTCGTACACAAACCCGCGATCCCACGCCACACTCGACACCGGATCTTGAACATCGGCCACACCATAGGGGTTATACAGCCGGTTGTCATAAGTGACGTCGCCCTCCAGCGAGTAGCGCCGCCACTGCCGCGAGCCCCACAATCCGGCTCCGTTGGTGGTTTCCGTCGCGTTGGCCTCCACCCCGAGGTCGTTGAGTATCCGCGAATACGACCCGACATGGTTGGCGTAGATGCCAAACGCGCGCCCCGCCCGGAGCCGCGGCGTGAAGTAGATGTCGGCCTCGGTTGTGAACGGCACCCCCACCCCGGCGCGGATGTACAGCGGCCCGGCCTGAGGCCCGGGCGACGCACCCACGGTAGCTGCGGCGTAAGGCTGCGTTTCGAACGAGGTGGACGACGCGGTGGATGTGATGCGGTACTCGATGTGGGGCCGCAGTTTCACGGTGTCGGTCATGTCGGGCACCACGGGCAGTTTCTCCGCCCGTCCCACCCTCGGGGCGTAGGCACGCGTCACCTCCAACTGCCTCGATATATCCTCCTGGGCCGCAACGCTCCACACCGTCGCCAGCGCCAACGTCAATATCAATGTCTTTTTCATACGTAAACTATAAGGTGTATCGGTCGAAAGCATCTTCAAGTGGTGAATCTCATTATTTAGTGTTTGCACGGGCCGTGCAAGTCGCAAATCTTGTGATTTGGTCGTTGCACAAGCTGTGCAAGTCGTAAATCCCGTGATTTGGCCGTTGCACAAGCCGTGCAAGTAGTAAATCTTGCGATTTGGCCGTTGCACGGGCCGTGCAAGCAGTGAAACTTTTGATTTGCCCTTAGCACAAGCTGTGCAAGCAGTTCTTTGGCGTCCATGGGGGGTTCACAGTCTATTTCAGGTTTGCAATTCTCTCCCTCGCGGCGGCCAGGATCCCGTCGTCGGCGGGCGAATAGCCGTCCACGATACTCTGGAAAGTGGCCCGCGCCTGAAAAGTGTCGCCCTCGCGAACGTAAATATCGCCCAGCGTGAGGAACGACTCGCCCAACCAGTAGCTGTGCGGGGTGCCGCTCTGCGACAGCGCGAACACAGCCTCCTCCGCCCGCCGGAACTCGCCCTGCCCGTAGAGATATTCGATCACGCGGTAGGCGCTCTCGGCCCCCGCGGCGGTCGACGGATCGACGGCAAGCGTGGTGTAGATCCCCAGCGCCTCGTCGTTCGCCCCCTCGGCCCTCAGCACGCCCGCCTTTGCGAACGCGGCGTCGAGCCGGCTCCTGGTCGGGGTCTCCTCCGAGGCGGCCACCTCGTCGGCCATCGCCTTGATCCTCGCCCCGTCGCCCGTGGCTATCACGCTCGCCACGTAACCCTCCAGCGCACGGCTGCGAACCGCGGCATCGGTCGCGAGCGTCGCCCCGCGGCGATAGGCGTCGGCCGCCTCGCTCCACCGTCCGGCGGCCGCGTACAGGCCCGACAGATAGCCCACCGCGGTCGGGATATACTGCCCGCGGGCATCACCCGCCACGTAACCCTCCAGAGCGGGGATCGCCCTGTCTGCGTCGCCCGAGAGATAGATCCGTTCGGCGGCGGCAAAGGTCAGCGAATCCCGCTGCGCCTCGCCCACGTCGGTCGGAGCCCCGGCCGCGCGCGCGTAAGCGAAATATCCCTCCACATCGCCCCTGTCGACGTAAAGCCCCCTGATGCCCACCATCGCGTCCTGGGCCTCGCGCGAGAAGGGCGCCCGCTCCACTATCGCCTTGTAATACTGCATCGACCGCTCCCTGTCGCCCATGTTGAGATAGGCCAGAGCAAGGTTCGACAGCGCGGGCAGATACAATCCCGACGCCGGATAACGCTCGATGAACCCGCCCAGCACCCTCGCCCCGTCGGCATAACCGTCGCGCGAGATGTAGTACCGCCCGAGTTCGTAAGTCGCCTGCTCCACATAGTCGCCCTGCCCGGCGGTGATAATAGCCTGAAGGCTCTCGATCTTCCTCTCGGGCCGATCCACCAACCCCAGCATCATCGCCCGCTGGTACGCCGAGTAGAACCTCTCGGGAGTACCCACGGCGGCCGCGGCGTCATAGCTTTCGATCGCTGCCCAATAGTCCCGCCCGGCGTGCTGAATATCGCCCGCGCGGTTGAAAGCGTCGGCGCGGTAGGCGTCGCGTGTGGAGTGTCGCGTCAGAAAGTCGTCGAACCACCGCCGCGCCGCACTCCACCGCTCAAGATTAAAGTTGGCGTAACCAAGATTGTAGCGTGCCAGCCTGTTCTCGGTCTCGGTGGCGGGCGACAGGCGCACATACTCCTCATACTGCGGCATGGCGGCCTCATACCGTCCCTGCGAATAGAGTATCTCGCCCTGCCAGAAAGCGGCTAGAGCGGTGTATTTGGCGTTGTAGCGATTCCTCGCCGACTCCTCCAGCATCGCCATGGCCACCTCGGCGTCGCCCTCCCGCCAGCGCTCCAGGGCGCGGAAGTAGGTGATCTTCTGCAACGCCGCCCTAACCTCGTTGTCGGGATCGGGATGGCTGCGGATCGCCTCGTAAGCCGCCTCGTAATCGTTCGAGTTATAGTAGGCCGCGATCAGTAACCCGCGGGCCTCGCGGGTGCGCTGCGACGACCCGGGATAGGTCGCAATATACCTCGTCAACACGTTTATCGCCTCGTTGAACCGCCCGCCGCCCGTCTCGAACAGCAGCTTGCCGTAGTTGAACAGCGCGTCCTCGGCAATGGCGGCATCGGCCCCCGAAGCCGCGGCTATCGAGAACGACTGCATCGCCCGCTGAGGGTCTCTCAGATGCAGGTACACGTCGGCCAGATGGTACGACGCGTTCTGCGACAACCCGTCGTCGGCCCCCGTCGCGAGCGCCAGATGCCGCGCCGCATCCTCGTATCTTCCGGCGCGGTAGAACGAGAACCCGGCCGTGTAGTGTTCCTGGCGGCTCATCGTTCCGCCCATGCGACTGAAATCCTCCATGTTCGCCAGCGCCCGGTCGTACTCACCGAGGTGGAACCAACTCTGCGCCGCCATCCCCGCTATCTCGGCCCGGCGCGCCATCGTGGTCTGCTCCGCGAGCTTTCCCGCGTTGTCGGCCACATATCGCCAGTTGCCTTCGTTGAACTCGATCTGGAGCAGATAGTAAGGCATCAGAGCAGAGTAGGACGGGTCGCCCGCCAGCGACGCGAAAACCGGTTTCGCCGCGGCATGGTTCCCCTCCGAGTAATCCATGTAGGCGGTGTAATAGGCGGCATGGGAACCCCACTCGCCACCGCGCGCCACCATCGCCAGATCGGCCCGCGCATCCTCACGCGCACCCGCCACGAAGAGCGAGTGGCCGCGCAGGAAATAAAACTCGTCGCGATCGTCCTTCGAGAGCCTCCGCGGCAGCACCCCGGCCAGCATCTCCAGCGCCCGGTCGTATTCGCCCGCGTCGTGACGGACCACCCCGGCGCGGAACCTCAACTGCCCCGTCCACGGCGACGCCGGATAGCGTTCGAGCACAGCCTCAAGCCTTTCGCCCGCACCGGGAACTCCGCGCCTTGCCGCCGCGAGTGCGGCAAAGGTCTCGGCCTCCATCAGCGCCTGCGACTCGACCGCGGCCACGGTCGCGGCTTCGCCCTCGGTGGAAATGCGTCCGAAAGGCGTAAGGTCTCTCACCTGCCCGGCGGCCCTGTCGAACTCATACTCGGCAGCCTCCCACTGCCCGGCGGCGTAGAGCCGTCGCGCGGTGTCGAGGGGGTCTTTGGAGGTTGCGGTTTGCGCCGCCGCCCCACACACCGTCATCACCGCCGCAAACAGATATATAGTCTTTTTCATAACCCGTAACGTTTCGTGCGAATGCAAAGATAGCAAAAGACTTCCTAAAAACGGCAAAATGGGGATGAATAAAGCTAAGGCAAAACCGCAATGACAAAGGTACAAGCACACCACGACAGAGGCCATAAGGCCCTGCGGTGTGCTTGTACCTATTTTTACCTGAGAGGGTACAAAGATACACAACCATTTGGGAGTGTCCAAAAATGGAAAGGAAAAATGAAGATACACGAGTTGGTCAGCTTCAACCGGGAGCTGTTGAAGAAGATATACTCGGCCGGCATCCGTCCGGACGACTACAAATACGCCGACCTCTACGCGGAGTACCGGGTGCTCGTCGCCTCCGGCGAGAAAGTGACCTGGGCCGTCGCCGCGCTCTCGGCCCTCTACGGCGTCAGCGAGCGGCAGGTGTACATGATCGTCCGGCGAATGAAATCCACTGTCGCTCCCGTGCAGTGACTTTGAGGCGTTTTTGTTGGCCATCGGGGCCGTTGTCCCGACCTTTGCCGCTCACAAATTCTGAACTGCATGACA
>JAITWC010000120.1 GCA_031285485.1 Alistipes sp. | reverse complement strand
AACACGGACTATTGCGCATGAGCCCAAAAAAGAGTGATTTTAGGTTGCCAAAGGGCGTAAAAAAGCCCCTTGAAAAGGGGCAAAATTAGTGACTTCATTTCTTGTCGGGGTAGCGGGATTCGAACCCACGACCCCCTGCTCCCAAAGCAGGTGCGCTAACCGGACTGCGCTACACCCCGAAAACTGCCGGTAAGGCCGCAAAGGTAATTATTATTTTCCGGAAAACGGAGACCGGGACTACAAAAATCGTCCCGGTCTTTTTCGGATTTCACGCTCACCGCGCGTTCGGGGTGTTATCTGCCTGTGGAGGCGTCGAGCCCTGCCGCCACTTCGGCCAGACGCACCAACTCGCGCCGGTAGCCGTTCGGGTCGTTGCCCAGCCCGCGTCGTGCCTCGCCCGCCACAATTGCGTAGGTGGCCTCGCCGCTGAAGTCGCTGCCCCTGAGCAGTTGTGCGAACATGGCCGCCGCCGAAGCGAAACGGAACTCATCAGACGGAGCGGCGGCCCGGTCGACTATGGGCATCTCGATCCGGGAAGATACGTCGCCGTCGGGTTGTTTGTAGCGGATCTTCACGGTCGCGAGTTCTCTCGTGTGGATGTCGGAAGTGTAGGCCGGGGTCGCTGCCGGTCGCGGGTATTTGAGCGGGTCGATCGAACCTGCACCGCTGCCGCTGTCAGCCGGGACGATCTCGTAGAGCGCCGTCACGGTGTGTCCCGCACCGATCTCGCCCGCGTCTTTGGTGTCGTCGTTGAAATCCTCGTGGGCCAGCAGGCGGCTCTCGTAGCCCACCAGCCGGAAGGCCGACACGCGCGCCGGGTTGAACTCCACCTGGAGTTTGACATCTTTGGCCACGGCGTACATCGTGCCGCCGAACTCGCCCACCAGCACGCGGTTGGCCTCCTGAATGTTGTCGATGTAGGCGTGGTTGCCGTTCCCTTTTTCGGCGAGAATCTGCATCTTTTTGTCTTTGAGATTGCCCATGCCGTAACCGAGCACGGTGAGGAACACCCCGCCGCGGCGTTCGCGTTCGATGAGGGCCTCCATCGCCTCGTCGCTCGACTGTCCGACGTTGAAGTCGCCGTCCGTGGCGAGGATTATGCGGTTGTTGCCGCCTTCGATGAAGTTTTGGCGGGCGACGTTGTATGCCGTCGTGAGTCCCGCCGCGCCCGCCGTCGAGCCTCCCGAGGCGAGGCCGTCCAGCACTTCGCGGATCTTCTGGCGGTCGCTGCCCGGGGTCGGAGGAAGTGCGAGCCGGTCGCTGCCGGCGTAGGTGACTATCGCCACGCGGTCTTCGGGGCGCAGGTTGTTGACGAGTAGTTTCATGGATGCCACCACCAGGGGCAGGCGGCCGTACATCGAGCCGGAGACGTCGATCAGGAATACGAAGTTGGCAGCCGGAAGCCCGTCGGAAGGGATCTCGCGCGCCGCCACGCCTATGCTCACCAGCCTGTGCGCCGGGTTCCACGGACACGCGCCCACTTCGTAATTCACCCTGAGCGGATCGCGGCCCGTGGGTCGCGGGTAGTCGTAGCTGAAATAGTTGACGAACTCCTCGACGCGCACCGCGTCGGGCGCGGGCATCCGGCCGCGGTTGAGCAGGCGGCGGACGTTGGCGTAAGAGGCTCCGTCGACTTCGAGCGCGAATGTCGAGAGGGGATCGCGCGACACGTTCACGAAACGGTTCTCGCCGGTGTGGGCATACTCCTCGGCGTCGAGGGCGTCGTAGCCGGGCGCGAAGGCGGAGGCCATGCGCGAGAGTTGCGCGTCGACCACCATCTCCTCCTGAACCATCGGCGGCCCGGGCGCGGGTTCCACGGGGATGGTCTGGGGCAGGCCCGCCGGTTCCGGGGTGGGGCCGGTCGCCACATCGCCGACGATGGTTTGTCGATCACCGGTACTTTTGCCCGCCCGGGAGGCACATGCCGCGGCGAGGACAACGAGTGTTCCGAGTGCGAGCGCCGCGAGGGTGGATTGCAAAGTTTTCATACGTAAATAAATTTTAAGGTGTGTTGTTTGCGGAGTTTCCGCAAGTCGTGAAACTTGTCATTCGGTCGTTACCTCGGTCGGCTTTGTCCGCCCCGCCGCTGTCGCGGCGACTCGCGGGCCTCCCTCGGTGAGCCTCGCACCTGCGGTGCTCGTTTGCGGAGTTTCCGCAAGCCGTGATCAGTTCTGTTCGGTGCCTGAAACGTCGTGGGGTCATGGTTTTTCGAGTTTTTTGAAGTCCGTTTGCCCTTTTGATGCGGCGGGGCGAAAAATTCCATACGGACGGCGTAAAGAAATTTTTGTAGCTTTGCGGCTGTATGCTCACCGGCGATCCGATTTTCGACACTGAAACACAGACACGCCCCGACGATGACAGGCTGCTGGCCGAGTTCATCGAAACGGGCGACGCCGCGTTGTTGGGTGAACTCTACACGCGCCACATGCCCCTCGTGTACGGTCTGTGCCTCAAATATCTGGGCCGCGCGGCCGACGCCGAGGACGCCACGATGGAGCTGTTCGAGGAGTTGGTCGACAAGGTCGCCCGCCAACGCATCCGCAATTTCCGCACGTGGCTCTGGTCGGTGGCGCGCAACCACTGCCTGCAACGGCTGAGGCGCGAGAAACGCCGCGTGAGGGTCGATTTCGACGACCGGTTTATGGAATCTGCCCCGTTGGTGCATCTACTGAGCGAAGGAGGCGACGAGGCGGCGCTCGCGGCGCTCGAAAAGTGTGTGGAGAAACTGCCCGAAAGGCAGCGCGAGGCGGTTGAGATGTTCTTCATGGAGCGCCGGTCGTACGCCGACATTGCCGACGCCACACTGGGCGAGGTGAAAAGAGTGAAAAGTTATATTCAGAACGGAAAACGGAACCTGCGCCTCTGCATGGAGCGTCGGGGAGTGAGGCTATGAAACCGGACGATTACATACGCGGAGAGAGGCGCGGACGCGAGGCGCACGACCTCGAACTCGGTTCGATGGGCGACCCGCTGCTGGCCGACGCCATCGACGGTTACGACGCCGTGCCGGGTGCGCCGGGCGAACACGCGGACGCGCTGGAGAGGCTCGCCGAAGGGATCGCGCGGTCGGCCTCCGGAGGCAGGGCGGCGGCACGTTCCCGGGCGTCGAGGCTGCGCGAGAGGCGGATCCGCGGATGGTCGGTGGCCTCGGCCGCGGTGTTGCTCGCGGCTGTGGCGGGCGGAGGGGTGTGGATGGTGCGCAACGGCGTTCGCACGGACGACTCCCACACCCTTGCCGATCGTCCCGCCGGCGGCGCGTACCGCAGCGAGGTGGTGGAGATACTGCCTCCCGTGACCGTCATACCGGATGAGGAGAACGTGCCGGAGACGGCGCCATCTCCCATGCCCGCACAGACCCGCATGCAAAGTGAACTGCCGGTGGTGGCCGAAGCGATGGCCGAGATGATGGCCGACGAAGCCCCGGCCCGCGACACGACCCAGACCGAAGTGTTCCGCCGCCACGTGGCCGGGCGCAACCGTGTGCGCGGCACCGTGACGGGCGCGGTGACGGTCTCTTTCGAGGTTGGCGCCGACGGGCGGCCCCGCGACGTGCGGATCGTGGAGAGCCCCACCCCCGAACTCGGCGACTTTGTCCGCTCGCTGCTCGACGAAGGCCCCGACTGGCCCGCCGAACCGCCGCGTAAACTGATAACCATAAACCTGTGATGCTTGCGCGGCTTGCGCAAACGAGCACCGCGGGTGCGAGGCTCACCGAGGGAGGCCCGCGAGTCGCCGCGACAGCGGCGGGGCGGGAAAAGCCGACGGAGGTAACGACCGAATCGCAGGATTTGCGACTTGCGCGGCTTGCGCAACGACCGAATCACAGGATTTGCGACTTGCGCGGCTTGCGCAACGACCGAATCACAGGATTTGCGACTTGCGCGGCTTGCGCAACGACCGGATCGCAAGATTTGCGACTTGCGCAGCCCGCGCAACTACTGAACGACACGATTCACCGCTTGCAGGGGTTCTGCAAAGGAGTTTAACGACTAATTTACTTACGCAATGAAAAAGATTGTCCTTTCCCTCGCCGTCGCCATCGTCGCCACGTGCGCCACAGCACAAACCGTCGCGACGGGCTACACCTTTACCGACACCAAAACGGTCCCCGCGACGAGCGTCAAGAACCAGGCGTCGAGCGGGACGTGCTGGAGCTTCTCGGGACTGGCGTTCCTCGAAAGCGAGATACTGACAGCGGGCGGGCCCGGGGTCGACCTGTCGGCCATGTTCGTCGTGCGCCACGCCTACCACGACCGCGCCGTCAAATACGTGCGCATGCACGGCACCTCCTCGCTGTCGGCGGGAGCGGCGGCGGAGGATGTATTCATCTGCTGGCGCGAACACGGCATAGTTCCCACCGAAGTTTACGACGGACTCAGCTATGGCCAGGACATTCACCGCCACGCCGAACTCGACGCCGTGATCCGGGGCTACTGCGACGCCGTGATCCGCAACCCCAACCGGAAACTCTCGACCGCCTGGCTCGAAGGTCTCGACGCGATACTCGACGCATATCTGGGTGCGCTGCCCGAAACTTTTACATGGCAGGGCCGCGAATACACTCCGCGTTCGTTCGCCGACTCGCTGTCCGTCGACATCGACGACTATGTGTCGCTCACATCCTTCACCCACCATCCGTTCGACGAGTGGTTCGTGGTGGAAGTGCCCGACAACACCGTCTGGGGCGAGTCGTTCAACGTGCCCCTCGCGGAGATGATGTCGGTAATGGAGGCGACGGTGAACGCCGGGTACCCCGTGCTGTGGGCCAGCGACGTGAGCGAACAGGGATTTGCGTGGAGAAAGGGCCTCGCCGTGGTGCCCGAAGCCGACCTCGCGCGCATGGACGACAGCGAACTCGCACGCTGGGTCGCCCTGTCGCAGGCCGAGCAGGATGCAGCCCTGTACCGTCTCGACGCCCCCGGAGTCGAGAAAACAATCACGCAGGAGCTGCGCCAGGAGGCGTTCGACAATTGGGAAACCACCGACGACCACGGCATGGAGATCATCGGCACCGCGACTGATCAGGAAGAAGGCAAATACTTTAAGGTGAAGAACTCTTGGGGTGCCGACCAACACATCTACGACGGATACTTCTACGCCTCGCGCCCGTTCGTGGCCTACAAGACGATCAGCGTCATGGTGAACCGCAACACCCTTCCGCGCGATCTTCGCAGGAGGATGGAGCAGTAGCGGGAGGTAGTCCGGCGGCGCGCAGGGTGCGGTTGGACAAAACCCAGATAGAGAGGACGCCTATCAGGGTGCCGCTGCCGATCATCATAGAGTCGATAGTTATCACGTCGGCCAACGGGCCGAACACCATCATCCCCACCGGCATCGCAAGCGAACCGATCATTGTGAACACCGACATGACGCGCCCGAGAAATTCGGGCGCGACTCTTTCCTGCAATATCGTCATGCTCGGCGCCTGAGAGTAGATCTGCACGATGCCGCAAACGCCCATGCAAGCCAAGTAAAGTCCGAACTGTGTCCACACGCCCAGCAGAGCCAGCCCAACAGCCGTGACGAGCGAACTCACGCCGATCGAAAGGATGCGGTTGCGGGGACTCCAAAGGCCCACCAGCAGTCCGCCCACCACCATGCCCGCCGCCCACACGACCTCGATGGCCGTGAGACGCCACAACTCGGGCCCGAAATCGCGAGTCACCTGCAACGGAGTGAGGCTCGCCGCGGGAGTGGTGCCAAACGAGAAACAGATCGACATGACTATCAGCAGCACCAGCCAGCGCTGCGAACGAATATAGCGCAGTCCCTCCCGCAGGTCGGCGAAATAAGACGGTTTAATGCTTTGGACAAGGTCGCGGCGTTCGATTCGCGGGACGTGTACCAGAAATTGCAATATGCAGATCGCCCCCAGCGCCGTGGCGACATCGACCAAAAACAGCACCCACAACGGCACCGCCGCCATGAGCCCCGCTGCAACGATGGGTGAAACGATGAAGATCATGGGTTGGATGGAGCTGTTGATGCCGTTGATTTTCAGCAGCCTGTCCTCGGGCACGATAAGCGGAATGAGCGACCCCACGGTTGGTTGCTGCACCCCCTGTCCGAGCGCCCTTAGTCCGGCCGCGACCAACAGCAGCGCCATACTTTGGTGGCCCGAGAGCAGGAACAGAGCGAAAAGCAGGCTCACGAGACCGATCCCGCCGTCGGAGAGATTGATCAGAAGTTTCTTATCGTACCGGTCGGCCAGCACGCCGCCGAAGATCGAGCTGAGGAACGTGGGCAGTACGCCGACGATGATGTAGAGCGTCATCATCACCCCCGAGCGCGTTTCGAGCACCAGATGCCACATGATGGCGTACTGGACGATCATCGTGCCCAGCAGCGACAGCGTTTGGCTTGTTATGAAAAGTGCTGTATTTCGCTTCCAACTCACGCTCGAACGGCAATGGTTTCGATCTCCACCAGTGCGCCGAGGGGCAGAGCGGCAACCTGATAGGCTGCGCGGGCGGGCATGTCGCGGGTGTATCGACGGGCGTATATGGTGTTCACGGCTGCGAAATCGGCGATGTCGGCCAGCAGCACGGTGCTTTTCACCACGTCGTCGAAAGTGTATCCGGCGGCGGTGAGGATCGCCTCTATGTTGGCGAAAACCTGTTCGGCCTGCGCCTCGATCCCCTCGGGCATCGTGCCCGTGGCGGGGTCTATCGGGATTTGTCCCGAAATGTAAAGCGTTTTTCCGGCGGCAACCTCCACGGCCTGAGAGTACGGCCCCACGGCGGCGGGTGCTTTCGGTGTCGATATTATCTTCTTCATAATCTTGTATGATATTTGCATTCCGGAACAAAGATAATTATTTTTGCTCCATGAAGACACTTAGACTTATGGCCATCGTGGCCGTTGCTATTTTGGTTGCGGGCTGTTGCGCCTGCCGCAAGAACCGTAACACCGTCCCGTTGGTGGGCACCGAGTGGAAACTTTCTCAGTTGGGTAACGAGCCCGTTGTCGGCGACAACTACCGCATGACGCTCGCCGAGGACGGCCGCATCAGCGGCATCGGCGACTGCAACCGTTTCACCGGCTCTTTCATCCGGCGCGCTGGCGGCACCCGCACGAGCGGCGAGCTGACCATGGCTGAAAACCTCGTCTCGACCCGCATGATGTGCCTCAACCAGGCGCGCGAGACGGCGTTCATGAAGGTGCTGCGCGAGGCTGACTCGTGGAGCATCGACGGCAACCGCCTGTTGCTGATCCGCGACGGCGACGTGCTCGCCATCTTCGACCAAACACCCGTGACTGCCTATTAAACAAAAGAACCTGTCTCAAAACGCGATTAGACAGGTTCTTTTTTTTGTAGTCTATTTGTGATTTTGGCATATCATCTACGCCTGCCTGCGCAACACCTGCTCCTCGCGCCGTATCGAGGAGTTCGTGGCTAACGACGTGCGCTTCATGTGGCTTG
>JAITWC010000047.1 GCA_031285485.1 Alistipes sp. | reverse complement strand
AAGTTAAGATTTGTTTCTCTGTCTTAACTCTTTGCGCGGGCTAAGTTAGGAACTCCATTCGTAAAAACCCGGCTTGGGGCGGGGGCAAATCGCGCGATTCGGCGGTTGCCTCCGTCGGCTTTTCCCGCCCCGCCGCTGTCGCGGCAACTCGCGGGCCTGGCATCGGTGAGCCTCGCATCTTCGATGCTCGTTTGTCGAACTTCGGGCGGAGCCGATCCGAACATTTTTTCCCGCCGGAGCTTGGCGGTTCGAACGATTTTCACTAAACTTGTGGCACTAAAAAATCATTTTATGGAGATCATCTATAACATCCGCCGGAAAGCCCAGGGCCTGAAACGGCGCATCGTGCTGCCCGAGGGGCCCGAGGAGCGCGTCATCCAGGCCGCCGACTTCATCATCGGCGAGGGAATCGCCGAGGTCGTGCTGCTCGGCGCGGCGGGCCGTGTAAAGGATCAGGCCGCCCGCTACGGCCTCAGGAACATTGCCCGCGCGAGGGTGGTTGATCCCTACCGGATCGACCCCGCCGACGAACGGCGCTACGTGGGGATGATGGTGGAGCTGCGCGGGGCGAAGGGCGTCACTCCCGAGGTGGCCGCCCGACAGTTGCAGGATCCGCTCTATCTGGGCGCGGTGATGGTGAAGGCCGGCGACGTGGACGGCGAGGTGGCCGGGGCGGTCAACTACACGGGCGACGTGCTGAGGCCGGCGTTGCAGTATGTCAAAACGGCGCCGGGGATAAGCGTCGTCTCGGGCGCGTTCATCATGCGCATCCCCGACAAGAGTTTCGGCGACAACGGCACGCTGCTGTTCGCCGACTGCGCGGTGTCGCCCGACCCCACGGCGCAGCAGCTCGCCGAGATAGCCGTGTCGACGGCCCGCACCGCCCGCAGCATCGTGGGGATGGAGCCGAGGGTGGCCATGCTCAGCTTCTCGACCCGCGGGTCGGCGCAGCATCCGTCGGTCGACAAGGTGGCCGAGGCGACGCGGCTGGCCCGGAAGATGGATCCCAACCTTGTGATCGACGGCGAGATGCAGGCCGACGCCGCGCTCGTGCCCGGGATCGCCGAGAGGAAAGCTCCGGGATCGCGTCTGGGCGGACAGGCCAACATCCTCGTCTTTCCCTCGCTGGAGGTGGGCAACATTGCCTACAAACTCGTGCAGCGCCTGGCCCATGCCGAGGCGATCGGCCCGGTGTTGCAGGGAATGGCCGCACCCGTGAACGACCTCTCGCGCGGCTGCTCGATAGACGATATTATCAACGTGGTGGCGATAACCGCCTGCCAGACGGACAGACAATAAACACAAAAAGCGCAGATCATGGCAACGATAGAAATCAAAAATGTAGGGCCCGTAAAGGAGGCGAAGTTCGATCTGAACAAGATAAATGTGTTCATGGGCCTGCCGGTTTCTCAAGGTCTTTCGCTACCTTTGCCGGAGAAAACCACTTAAACAATATTAAAGATCTATGAAAAAGTATTTTGCAGAACTTGTCGGCACCGCGGTGCTCGTACTTTTGGGTTGCGGCGCGGCGGTGTTTGCCGGTGCCGGGCAGCCGTTCGCTTCCGTCGGAACTTTGGGTGTAGCGTTCGCTTTCGGCCTTGCGGTCGTGGCGATGGCCTACACCATCGGTAAAATCTCGGGTTGCCACATCAATCCCGCCATCACTTTGGGCGTCTGGCTTTCGGGCCGCATGTCGGGTCGCGACGCCGGAATGTACATGCTGTTTCAGGTTATCGGGGCTTTGGCCGGCTCGGCCGTACTTTGGGTTCTGGCCTCCGGCTCCGGTTCGACCACCACGCTGACGGGCGCCAACGGCTTTGCCGACGGGGCGATGCTGCGCGCACTTGTGGCCGAGGTGGTGTTCACCTTCGTGTTCGTGCTGGTGGTGCTGGGGACGACATCTTCCGGGGCACACGGCAAGTTCGCCGGCCTTGCGATCGGTCTTGCTCTGGTGCTGATACACATCGTGTGCATACCCGTCACCGGAACTTCGGTCAACCCTGCCCGCTCGATCGGTCCGGCGGTGTTCGAAGTTGTCGGCGGATCGGTTCGCGCACTGTCGCAGTTGTGGCTCTTCATCGTTGCCCCGCTTGCCGGTGCCGCCCTCGCCGCCCTCACCTGGCGCTCTCTCGATAACTGAAACAACATAAAGCACTCCCTCCGATGAACTATCGCAAAGCCACCCCCGACGACTGCGAACTTATAAATTCCATAGCGCACCGCATCTGGGCGCCCACCTATCAGCACCTCATGTCGCCCGGGCAGCTTGCATACATGTTCGAAATGATGTACTCGCCGGACAATCTGCGGCGGGCGATGATCGAGGGAGGCCAAACCTTCATGATATTCTCGCTCGACGGCGACGACGTGGGCTATGTGTCCTACGAGACGCTGCCCGATCACGATTTCTACCTCCAGAAGATATATCTGCTGCCCGGTCTTCAGGGCCGCGGGTCGGGCCGCCGGATGCTGGAGTCGTTGCTCGACCATCTGCGCTCCGTCGATCCCGCCGCGCGCCGCCTCGGGCTCAACGTCAACCGCCGGAACCTCAAGGCCGTGTGGTTCTACCTGCGCAACGGGTTCGAGATCATGCACCGCCGCGACCATCACATCGGCAACGGCTACCACATGAACGACTACGTGCTCGAACGCGACATCTGACCGACTGACCACGCCACCCTCCGCCCTCCGCCAGCGCCCACGTCAGTCGCCGGCGGAGGGTATTTTGTCTGTTCCATGCCTGCGAAGACGGATTATTTTACCGAACAGCGCAATCCGGCGGTTGCCGAACTTCGGGCGGGGCCAAATCGCGCGATTCAGTCGTTGCCCAACTTGGGGCGGAGGCAAATTTTCTGTTTTGGTGGTTGCCCAACTTGGGGCGGGGCCATTTAAACAAAGGAGGTGGCGTTTATGCGCAAAGGGACAGGGGATTTAGCCCGTGTGTCGCGGGAATTCAGTAACTTCGCCACATCACAAAATCTAACAGACGAATCAATTATGTCAAGAGCAACTACGAAAACCGATCTGATAACAGCCGCCGGAGAGCAGTTCGGCAAATTGTGGAAACTCATCGACTCGATGAGCAACGAACAACAGAACGGCGCGTTCAGCGACGAAATGGCCTCGGCGGGCAAGGAGGCGCACTGGAGCAGGGACAAAAACCTGCGCGATGTGCTCGTACACCTGTGGGAGTGGCACCATCTGTTGCTCGATTGGGTGTCGGCGAACCGAAGCGGCGTGCCGAAGCCGTTTCTGCCGGAGCCGTACAACTGGAAAACCTATCCGGCGATGAACGTCGAGTTTTGGCGCAAACACCAAAACACGCCGCTGGCCGACGCGAAAAGCATGCTGCGGGA
>JAITWC010000009.1 GCA_031285485.1 Alistipes sp. | reverse complement strand
TTAGCTATCGCTATGATCGTCATTCAATGCGGAGGTGACCCAAAACTATTCTTCAAAACTTAACAAAAAAAGTGGACGGAATTTCTTCCGACCACTCGTACCCTTAGGGGGCGGTTTTTGTTTGCAACGACTGCCCGTTTAGACGATAGCCAGGCTGATGAGAAACACCGTGGCAAGCCCGAGGATAGCGTAAAGTTCGGGGAACACGGCGAGGATAAGCGTGCGGGTCATCACGTCGTGACCGTTACCGATGGCGGCGATACCGGCGGCGCAAACCTTCGCCTGATAGTAGGCGCTTACGAGTGCCGCCAAAGCCATCGCCACACCGCCCGCAAAGATACCTGCGCCCTGAAGCATTGTGATGTCGGCGGTCAGAAAGCTCTGAATCATGAAGTAGCACACGAAACCGTAAAGCCCCTGCGAACCCGGCAGCGCCGACAGGATCATGTACGACCCGAACTTGGAGGCGTCTTTTTTCATCGCACCCACGGACGTCATGCCGCAAATAGCCGTACCGAGGGCGCTGGCGACGCCCGAAAAGCCCACCATGAACGCGGCGCCGATGTAGCCCAAAATAATTGCTGTTGTCATAGTTTTTTATTTAGTTGATTTTTTTAATGGTTCGAAAATTCGTTGCGAGGCGTCGAAACCCGCGTTCTTGTAAAATTCAACAAAAGTAAGACGAAGCGGATGCACCATCGACGAAAGGGTCGACATGAACAGGTTCAGCCCGTGCCCGACGAGCAGTATTATAAGCGTAACGATTTGTCCCGCCACCGGAATGTCGGGGCTCATACCGAAAGCCAGGTCGTTGAACACCGTTGCGAGTGCCCCGCCCGACAAGCCGATCGCGAACAACCGGATGTAGGACAGCGCGTCGCTCAAGAAACCCGTCAAGTCGTTGTAGAGGTTCCACAGCCCGCCGCCGAAATTGACGAGAGGATTCTTGTCGGGATTGTTCAGGAACAGCATCATGAACGCACCCACACCGATCGCCGAGTAAATAACCACAGCCGGCACCCCCGCGAGCATTCCCATCATATTTTGTGCTAGCAGTGCACCGCCGGCCAAGAGGGTCACGAACCACCCGACGGTCGACAGGGCATATTTGATCCCGAACGCGCGCGCGGTGGTGACCACCTTCAGCACCATGCCGAACAATATCTGCAACACCCCCAGCCCAATGGCGGCGCCGAACAGGAACATGTCGTCGTCGGGGAAGAACGGCGCACCGGCCATAAATCCCCACTCCTTCATATTGACGCCGAACAGCGAACCTGCCAGAAATCCGAAAACTACCGACGCGCCGCCGCACCACATGCTCAGTTTGCCGATCGCCTTCATCGCTCCGGTGCCTTTGAGAACCACGAACAGACCGCCAGCGAACAGCAACAATCCATATCCGGCGTCGGCCAGGCAGAACGCGAAGAACAACATGTAGAACGGTGCAAACCACCGCGTCAGGTCCATGGTGCCGTAGCGCGGCATGGCATACATCTCGGCGATGAACTCAAACGGCCTCACTATCCTGCTGTTGTGCAGTTCCACCGGCGTTTCGTCGTTGGGCGTCGGACGCTCCTTTATAAAGTAGACGGCGGGGTGGGTTTCGAGCATCGCGTCGACCTCGGGGGCCTGCTTTTCTCTCGCCCACGCCTCCATCACCACAAGCGATCCTTCGGCGGCCTCGGCGCCACTACGTTTCGAGCGGCTAAGGTGGAGTTGGTCTTTGAGTTTCGCACCCTCGGTCTCGATGGAGTCGACAGTTGCGGCGGCTCTTGCCACCACTTTGTCCCAGCCGCGGCGTTCGTCCTCAAGCGAGGCTATGTGCGCCCGCATCTCGGCGGGGCTTTCGGCGGGAATATTTATATTCTGCGAGGTGTCGAACCCAGTCTCCTCCAACAGGGATTCCACGCTGACTCCGTGTCGCTCCAGGTCGCGGATCATTGCGGTGTCAATCTCGCCCAGCGGCGCCGCCTCGTCGAGCAGTTTGCGGTAACGTGCGATCTCAGCCTCGATGACGACAATCTCACGCCACGCGGCCTCGTATTTTTCGAATGCCTCGGTTCCGGTGGAGAACGGTCTTACCTTTTCGACTCCCGCGGCTCCGGTCGCAGCCCCGACATCCCCGGTTATTTCACGCAGACATTCCACCGCTTCGCGATGCTTCTCGGCCAGCGTCATCAGGGTTCGTTCCTCCTCCGAGGGTTCCCAACCGATGCTCGTCACATCGACCAGCCCCAACTCCTGCAACCGCTCCAGAAAACCCTCCTTCTCTGCGGCCAAAACCACCAGAGTGTATTTTGTCATCTTTACGATCATACCACGGCCCTCCTCTCTTGCGCCTTGTGGCGTTGTTTTACTATTTTTTGCGAACTCTTCGAGAGATTTTCCTCGTCTTCAAGGAACCGTTTGATCTTAAGTATAGCCTCTTCGTAACCGGGTATCTGCACCTTTTCGTAGAGGTTCACTTTTTGGGTGGTCTTCTTACGCGCACGGTCGAGCAGTTCGCTGCGGCGCATGCACACCTCACTTTCGACCATCAGTCCGCCGATCTTCTTGACGAGTTCCACACCGTCGGCCGTCCACGCGGGACTAGAGAACAGGTCGTACTCTTTCTCCGAGAAGTCTATCCCCTCGAGGATGGGCACTCTTACCCCGGCCACTTTTCCTTCAGCGAGCCTCACATAGTCGATTCTCACGAGCTCGGGGTCGAACTCGCCCCACATCGCCATCATGTAGTCGTGGCGCGCGGTCAGTTCGTTGAGTTGCGTGCGGAACTTTCCTGCGATGTTCTTCGCCCGTTTCACCTCCATCCTCAGCGCGCTCTCCTTGCTCTTGATGGTTGGCAGCGCGCGCCGCCTCACCTTCAACTGCTTGTATAGATCGCCCAGTGCCGTTTTGTTGTATTGAAACTTGATCGCCATTGCTCCCGTTTTATGCTTTGGGCCAGTATTTGTCGATGAGTTCCTGTTTGATCGCTGTTTCGGCGGGCGAGAAGTATTTTGCGAAGAGTCTCCATGCCGTGTCGAGCATCTCGTCGATGGTGATGTTGACATCTATGGCGAGCAGGTGTTCAGAGTAATCTTTTGCAAACGACAGCGCCCTTTCGTCGTAGTCGGAGAGGTCGAAACCGTTCTCCAACTTGGTTTTTGCGCCTGCGGCGTCGGCGTAGAGTCGAACCGCGGCGTTCATAACCTGCGGATGGTCTTCGCGAGTCTCCTTGCCGATCACAAGCTGTTTGAGTCGCGAGAGGCTGCGGAAGGGGTCGACGATAACCTTGCCCGTGTCGCTGTCGCCGCGCAGGAATAACTGTCCCTCTGTGATATAGCCCGTGTTGTCGGGGATTGCGTGGGTGATGTCGCCACCCGAGAGCGTCGTCACGGCGATGATGGTGATCGACCCGCCGTTGGGTAGCTGCACCGCCTTCTCGTATATCTTCGACAGGTCGGAGTATAAAGACCCCGGCATTGAATCCTTCGATGGAATCTGATCCATGCGATTCGACACGATCGCCAGCGCGTCGGCGTAAAGCGTCATGTCGGTAAGCAGCACTAGCACCTTCTGCCCCTTGTCGACGGCGAAGTATTCGGCGGCTGTGAGCGCCATGTCGGGCACCAGCAGTCGTTCCACGGGGGGGGCTTCGGTTGTGTTGACGAAGCTCACTATGCGGTCTAGCGCACCAGCGTTCTCGAACACGTTCTTAAAGTAAAGGTAGTCGTCGTTGGTGAGGCCCATCCCTCCGAGAATGATCTTGTCGGCCTTCGCGCGGAGGGCCACCGTTGCCATTACTTGGTTGTAGGGCTGGTCGGGGTCGGCGAAGAAAGGAATCTTCTGCCCCGTCACGATCGTATTGTTGAGGTCGATCCCCGCAATGCCAGTCGCGATAAGCTCACTCGGCTGCAAACGGCGAAACGGGTTCACCGTCGGGCCGCCGATCTGGCGCGGATCGCCCTCGGGTTGCTCGCCTCCCTCGATCGGAAGACCGTAGGCGTTGAAGAATCGGCCCGCCAGCGCGTCGCCAACCCTCAACACGGGTGGTTCACCGTGGAACACCACTTCGTCGTCCGTGGCGATGCCCTCGGTTCCGGCGAACACCTGGAGCGTCACCTCGTCGCCGGCAATCTTAACCACCTGTGCCAAACGTCCCCCGACGGTTGCGAGTTCGTCGTTGCCCACACCATCCGCTCTCAACGTGACGGTAGCCTTTGTAATATTCTCTATTCGGGTGTAGACCCTCTGAAATGCTGTCGTCGTCATAGCTTATTCTCGATCTGTTTGCGGTAGTTGTGGAATGCGTCGCTCTCGAAAGCGGTGTAATTCATCTGTTTGAAGTCGTTAATCAGCCCCTTAAAGAATACCGAACACGCCTCGAAGTCGTCGAACGTGAAACTGCGGCCGCAGATGTCGAGCACCATGTTGTACATGTATTTCTGCCGCTCGAAACTCGTGTAGGCGTCGGTCGAGTCGAAGGCGTCCTGTTGCAGGATCACGGCGTCGAGCAATTCCGACTTCCAGAATCTCTCGTGGTATTCTACCGGTACACCGTCGTCGCCCAAAATGTTAATCTGCTCGGCGGCCTCTTTTCCGCGCTGCACGAGCGTCTTGCCCCTCATCACCTTGCCCACCCAGCCTGGTTCGACGGTACGTTCGAGGTACTCCTGCACCTCGGGATACTCCAGATACTTCGAGTAACTGTCCAAAGGGTCGATCGCTGGATAACGCTTGGAGTCGGCGCGGGCCTGCGACAGCGCGTAAAAACACCTCGCCGCCTTCTTCGTGGATTCGGTCACTGGCTCCTTTAGGTTACCGCCCGCGGGTGACACCGTTCCGAGAAAAGTCACCGATCCGGTCTCGCCATTGGGAAGATAGACCAACCCCGCCCGTGAGTAGAAGTTAGAGATGATCGCCGACAAGTCCATCGGGAACGCATCCTGTCCGGGAAGTTCCTCAAGGCGATTTGACATCTCCCTCAGAGCTTGCGCCCACCGTGAAGTGGAGTCGGCCAGCACCAACACCTTCAGACCCATCGCTCTGTAATATTCGCTGATGGCCATCCCAGTGTAAACGCTCGCTTCGCGCGCAGCGACGGGCATGTTCGATGTGTTGCATATAATAATGGTGCGCTCCATCAGCTTGTGGCCCGTATGTGGGTCCACAAGGTGCGGGAATTCGGCGAAAATTTCCACCACCTCGTTCGCACGCTCGCCGCACGCCACTACCATGATGATGTCGGCGTCGGCCTGTTTCGAGATCGCGTGCTGCAACACCGTCTTGCCCGCCCCGAATGGCCCGGGGATGAAACCCGTGCCTCCCTCGGTGAGGGGGTTGAAGGTGTCGATGGCGCGGACTCCCGTCTCCATGACCTTGCTCGGGCGCGGTTTCGAGGTGTAGGCTTTCACGGCTTTTTTCACCGGCCACTTCTGCACCATAGTGACGTTGTGCTCGATGCCTTGAGTATCGGTCACGGTAGATATCGTGTCGGTCACCTTGTATGAGCCCTTAGCCACAACACTCTTCACGGTGTAGTTCCCCTTCAGTGCGAAGGGTACCATGATGCGATGGGTGATGTTGATCTCGGGCACCTCGCCCAGCCAACTCCCCGCCACGACGCGATCGCCCGCCTTAGCCAACGGAGTGAACTCCCACTTCGTGTCGAAATCTATCGAATCGGTCGTCGAGCCGCGCTCGATGAATACCCCGCTCATCTTTTCGAGGTCGTTCTGAAGGCCGTCGTAACTTTTCGACAACATCCCCGGCGCAAGCGTCACCTCCAACATGTGCCCCGCGAACTCGACTCGTGCTCCGGCGGCAAGTCCGCGCGTCGAGTCGAAGACCTGAATGTAGACTTCGTCGCCGATCACCTTGATAACCTCCGCCATGAGTTTAATGCCTCCTCCGGCATCCACATGACATATCTCGTTTTGGGACACCGCCCCATCGGTCTTCACCACCACCATGTTGGCGACTATTCCCGAAACTTTTCCTGTTGTTGCCATATCTTTTTTCAGATTTTTTTCGATTCTACCTTTTCGTCCGACATGCTCCTAACTAGTCGCTCGTACATCTCGCGTCCGGTCTGCGGGTCGAGTGCGACCCAACGTCCTATGATGGCCACCTTCACAAGGTAGGCTAGGATCGCCGACGCCCCAAAGGTATCTCCCTCTGCCAGCGAGTCGGCTTTCTCCCAACGGATGTTGTCGATAGCTCGCTCCTTTTCCATGATGTTGGCCGCGTCGCTCAACGCCGTGAGCAGCCTGTCCATGTAGTCGAGTTCACCCCGCAGATTGAAGTCAGCTGCCGAGCTTTTGTCGAGTGCCACGGCCACCTTGTCGCCCTCGATCGTGAGCAGCGAATCCGCCACGGCGCGACCCTTGGTGCGGGCAGTATGGGCGGCGATCACGTTTCTCAGATTGCGGTCAAAAACGGCCCAGTCGCGCAGCCAGTCGCACGGCGACGCGTCACAAAGAGAGTAAAGCTCCTCGATGCGTTCGCGGCCCAGACCATAGATGTTCATCAGCGACCAAAGCAGTCCCGCGGCCCGGCGATTCGCCCGCGACAACTCACGCCGCACCTCACCATAAACGGCATCCGCTGAGAATCCCTTCTCACCGGCGGCTCCGGCGGCATATTCCCGCAGGCCCGCGACCAAAGTATAGTATTGACGGTTACCGAACATAGATACCACCTGTATTGGCTCTTCCGGACATTACTTCGTGCCGTAGAGGATGGTGGTAACTTTTTCGCGGAGGTAGCGTCCGAGGAGCGCCTCGAAATTCTCGTCGGAGAACCCTATGTAGTATCCGCCCTCTTTTTCACCCACTTTGAAACCCGAGTGCACGTCGTGGCTGTAGCCCACTTCGATACCCTCTTTAAGGAGTGCGGCGGCCGATGCGGCAAAAGCGGCGTCCAACTCTTTCTGTTTCGCGGCAGGGAGCAGCGCTTCGAGGGTGATCTTTTCGCCTCTGCCGCCGTTCCAGTTTTTGGCCACCTCCACAAGTACCTCCATTATGAACGCCGGATCGAGCGCGGCTTTGTGTACACCGTCGCCTAGGGCGCGTGCGACGACCATCGAGGCTATACTCTCTTTGATCTTCGCGGTGGCTTCGCGACCGGCCAGCGCTATCTCAGTCATGGTGTTCTTGCTCAACTCCGCGGCGGCGGTCTCGGCTTTGCGGGCAGTGCGTTTGGCTTTCTCTTCGGCGTCAGCTACTATTTTCTTGGCCTTTTCGGCGGCATCAGCGACTATGCGGTCGCCCTCCTCCCGTCCTTTTGACAGACCTTCTTCGTAGAGTTTTTGTGTGAGTTGGGACAACTTGTTGTTTTCCATGTGGTGATAGATTTTAGTCTGGTTATTTGTGGGCGAAATCCGGAGCGCAAATTAATAAGATTTTTTAATAAACGCAAGCCCCACAAAATAAATATAACAAATAATTTACAAAGCAACGTTTTTGCCACGATATAATCGGAAAAACGAAATCGGAAATTTCCCACACGCACACAGCACGCGTAACACTTCTCAAATCGACCTCAAAGGGTCAACGAAACGGGCGCAAACCATTATCGGTTGCGCCCGTTTCGCGTCTTGGTTGTGGCTGCTTTGCGGCCGGTTTGTCACACGTTCAACCCGAACCTCACTCCTTCATCGCCATCGAGCAGTTGCCTCGTGCGCTCGACGTTGTTCTCGTAGATATGGACGTTGCCGAGGTTCAGGGTGAT
>JAITWC010000116.1 GCA_031285485.1 Alistipes sp. | reverse complement strand
GACTTCAAAAGAGTAGATTTTCTCATTGAATTGTGTAATTAAGGTTAATATTAATAAAAAAGGTGTGAAAATAGTTGCTTTCGTCGTTGCGACTCGTGTCGCAAGTACCAAATCGACCGTTTTCGCTCTTGCCACTTAGGTGGCAACCATAATTCCGGGCGATTTTGCCGTTGCCACTTTGGTGGCAACCACAATTCCGGGCGATTTTGCCGTTGCCACTTTGGTGGCAACCACAATTCCGGGCGATTTTGCTGTTGCCACTTTGGTGGCAACCACAAAACACAGCGCCGCTCACCCCGGAACGGGGCGAGCAGCGGGTGGAACGATCGAAATACGTATAAAATTTAACGTATGGGGGGGGGGGGGCGTTAAAAATACAACATCCGGCGCCGGCGCCGCACCCGCCGACGGGCGGGATCCGTTCGGTGTCGTATGTCTCGATTGGCGTAATCACGGCGCGAAGGTATAAAAATATCCGTAACGGCAAATCGATCGCGAAAAATGTCCCGGTCGACGGCAAACCGCGGAATCATCCGAATACAAGCACACTGCCGTAGTGTTTGCCCACGCGCCGAACCCCGAAAACGAGGTGTTATTTTATTTTATCCGTGTCGCATCGGCCGGAATTCAAAAGATTTTTGTTAAGTTTGCGCCTGTCTTCTCAAACGAACACACCGCATTAACCAATTCAGACTCGTCGTGAAACGCTGTACCCTGACATACGCAATCATCAAACAAATAAAACTATAATCGGAATGTATCTACTGGGATATGACATCGGATCTTCGTCGGTCAAGGCATCGCTGGTCGACGCCGAAACGGGACGGATCGTGGCTTCGGACTTTTTCCCGAAAGAGGAGATGAAAATTACGGCGCTCCAGCCCGGCTGGGCCGAACAAAACCCCGCGGACTGGTGGGAAAACCTGCGTCTGGCCCACAACTCGGTCAAGGCCAAGGCGAGTGTGGGCGGCGAGGAGATAGAGGCGATCGGCATCACTTGGCAGATGCACGGTCTGGTGCTGCTCGACAGGGCGGGCGAGGTGTTGCGTCCGTCGATAATATGGTGCGACAGCCGCGCGGTGCCCTACGGCGAGGCTGCGTTCAGGACGATCGGCGAGGAACGTTGCCTGAGTCGTCTGTTGAACTCGCCCGGCAACTTCACCGCATCCAAGCTGGCGTGGGTCAAGGAACACGAACCGCACATCTACCACCGGATCGACAAACTGATGCTGCCCGGCGACTGGATCGCCCACAAACTCACCGGCGAACAAGGAGTCACGATCGAAGGGCTGAGCGAGGGGATATTCTGGGATTTCCAGACCAACTCCATCTCCGACGACGTGTTGCAGTACTACGGCATTCCGCGCAGTTTCTTCCCCGACATCGTGCCTGTGTTCGGTATTCAGGGCCGTGTGTCGGCCGCCGCTGCGAGGGATCTGGGCCTCAAGGAGGGAACTCCCGTCACCTACCGCGCGGGCGACCAGCCCAACAACGCCCTCTCGTTGAATGTCTTCGAGCCGGGCGAGATAGCATCCACCGCCGGGACTTCGGGCGTGGTGTACGGTGTGCTCGACTGTCTGGGCTACGATCCCGCGTCGAGAGTCAACACATTCGCCCACGTCAACTACACTCCCGAGCAGACGCGCCTCGGGGTGCTGCTGTGCATCAATGGCACCGGCATACTCAACTCGTGGCTGAGGCGCAACCTCGCCGTCGATGGTCTCTCCTACGCCGACATGAACGATCTGGCCGCCGCCTCGCCCATCGGGTCGAGGGGTGTGAGCGTGGTGCCGTTCGGCAACGGCGCCGAGAGGGTGCTGGAGAACCGCGAGGTGAACTGCTCGATACACGGCATCAACTTCAACACCCACGACAAGCGCGACGTGCTGAGGGCTGCACAGGAAGGCATCGTCTTCTCCTACGAATACGGCATGGAGATCATGCGCGCGATGGGCATGAACATCCACACCATCAAGGCGGGCAAGGCCAATATGTTCCTAAGCCCCATCTTCGGCCAGACGCTGGCCGGGGTGAGCGGCGCCACGATCGAACTCTATGACACCGACGGAGCCGCCGGAGCCGCCAAGGCAGCCGGGATCGGCATCGGCCGCTACGCCTCGAACAAAGAGGCGTTCGCCTCGCTCGAAAAGCTGGCCGTAATAGAGCCCGACCTCACCGAACGTGACCGCTACCGCGAGGCCTACGCCCGCTGGCGCGAACTGATAACAACCAAATAAACGCGACATAATCAACAACATTTTTTAACCAATAATCTAAATCAAGATCATGGAAATCTTAAAAGGAGCAAAAGAATTTTTCCCCGGTATCGGGAAGATCGCTTTCGAAGGCGCCGCAAGCAAAAACCCTCTCGCATTCCGCTACTACGATGCGAAGAAAGTGGTGATGGGCAAAACGATGGCCGAATGGACACGTTTCGCGATGGCATACTGGCACACCCTGTGCGCCCAGGGCGGCGACCCGTTCGGCGGCAGCACCATCCACCAGCCGTGGAACGCACCCGGCGGTGACGCACTCACCCGCGCAAAAGCCAAAATGGACGCCGCGTTCGAGTTTATGACCAAGATGGGCATCGAATACTACTGTTTCCACGACGTCGACCTCGTTGACTTCGGCGCCAACTGGAACGAGTATGAAAAGAACCTCGCCACCATCGTCGACTACGCAAAGCAGAAACAGGCCGCGTCGGGTGTGAAACTCCTCTGGGGCACCGCCAACGTCTTCAGCCACGAGCGCTACATGAACGGCGCCGCCACCAACCCCGACTTCGACGTCGTTGCATGCGCCGGGGCTCAAATTAAAAATGCAATTGATGCCACGATCGCTTTGGGTGGTTCGAACTACGTCTTCTGGGGAGGTCGCGAAGGCTACATGAGCCTGCTCAACACCGACATGAAACGCGAAAAGGAACACTTGGCCCGCATGCTCACCATGGCACGCGACTACGCCCGTAAGCAGGGTTTCAAGGGCACGTTCCTAATCGAGCCCAAGCCTATGGAACCTACCAAGCATCAGTACGACTTCGACACCGAAACGGTGATCGGTTTCCTGCGCGCCAACGGTCTCGAAAAGGACTTCAAAGTGAACATAGAGGTGAACCACGCCACGCTGGCCGGCCACACCTTCGAACACGAACTCCAGACCGCGGCCGACGCCGGCATGCTTGGTTCGATCGACGCCAACCGCGGTGACTACCAGAACGGCTGGGACACCGACCAGTTCCCGCTCGACATCTACGACATGGTGAACGCATGGCTGGTGATGCTGCCCTACGGCGGCTTGGGTAACGGCGGCGTGAACTTCGATGCCAAGATCCGTCGTAACTCCACTGACCGCGACGATCTGTTCATCGCCCACATCAGCGGTATGGACGTTTTCGCCCGCGGTCTGCTCGTCGCTGCCGAGGTGATTGAAAAGTCGCCCCTGTGCAAGATGAAGAAAGATCGCTACTCGTCGTTCGACAGCGGCGCCGGAAAAGAGTTCGAAGAAGGCAAACTGACGCTCGACTGCCTCCGCGAGATCGCCCACAAAGTAGGCGAACCTGCCGTAACCAGCGGCAAACAGGAACTCCTCGAATCGATCCTCAACATGTACATCTAAATCCTGTACATCAACGAAGAATCTGTCTCAAAATGAACTGCACCCCAAAAGTTGGACAAAACTTTTGGGGTGTTTTTATGACAATAAAGGAAGTCAAATACCCGGCCCAAAGTTGCAATATTGCGCCCCAAACACGCATTTTTCATAAATTTAACTACATTTGCAGGAATTTTACGCCGCCCGACGGCAAACAGTCGATAATTCACCCTGTCCGGCATTAATAAAAAACAGCAAACCAAATAAAATGGAAGAAGAGGTAAAAAACTATGTGGACACGTTCATGTCCGCGCTCATCGCCCGGAATCCCGGCGAAAAAGAGTTCCACCAGGCCGTGCGCGAAGTCGTCGAGAGCCTGGCACCCTACATTATCGAAAATCCGCAACTGCGAAAGAGCAAGATACTCGAACGGATCACCGAACCGGAACGGGTGGTGATGTTCCGTGTGCCGTGGCTCAACGACCGCGGCGAAGTGGAAATCAACCGCGGATACCGCGTGCAGATGAACAGCGCCATCGGGCCGTACAAGGGCGGGATCCGTTTCCACCCGAGCGTCAACCTGAGCGTGCTGAAGTTCCTGGCGTTCGAGCAGACTTTCAAAAACTCGCTCACCACGCTGCCGATGGGCGGCGGCAAGGGCGGATCGGACTTCAACCCGAAGAACCGCTCCGACGAGGAGGTGATGAAGTTCTGCCAGAGTTTCATGACCGAACTCCAGCGTCACATAGGTTCCGACACCGACGTGCCCGCGGGTGACATCGGCGTGGGCGGCCGCGAGGTGGGTTACATGTATGGGCAGTATAAGAGGCTGCGCAACGAGTTCACCGGAACGCTCACCGGCAAGGGACTGATGTGGGGCGGTTCGCCGCTGCGTCCCGAGGCCACGGGTTACGGAACGTGTTACTTCGCCGAGGCGATGCTGGCCACGAGGGGCGAGAGTTTCAGGGACAAGACGGTGGTGATCTCCGGCTCGGGCAACGTGGCGCAGTATGCCGTGCAGAAGACGTTGCAGTTGGGCGGAAAGCCCGTCACCCTGTCCGATTCGAGCGGCTACATTCACGACCCCGAGGGGATCGACGCCGGGAAACTCGAATACATTTTCGAGCTGAAGAATATCTTCAGGGGACGCATCAGGGAGTATGCGGAGCGTTACCCGAAAGCGAAATATTACGAGGGACAGAAGCCGTGGGGAGTGAAGTGCGACATTGCCATGCCGTGCGCCACGCAGAACGAACTCGACGGCGAGGCTGCCGCGCAGCTCGTCGGGAACGGTTGCATGTGTGTGGCGGAAGGGGCCAACATGCCCTCCACGCCCGAGGCGATCGCCGTGTTCCAGAACGCCAAACTGCTCTACGCACCCGGCAAGGCCGCAAACGCGGGCGGGGTGGCGACGTCGGGACTGGAGATGACCCAGAACTCGATGCGCATATCGTGGACGCCCGAAGAGGTGGACGCGAAACTGCACCGGATAATGAGCGACATCCACGCCGCGTGCATAAAATACGGCACCGGAGAGGACGGCTACGTCAACTATGTTAAGGGCGCCAATATCGCCGGGTTCATTAAGGTTGCCGGAGCCATGCTCGCGCAGGGACTTGTTTAAATGGCTCGACCTGTCGAAGAGGTATATTACTAATCCCCCAAATTTATTTTACGATCATGAAGAAACTCTTGTTATCCCTCGTGCTTTGCGGATCGCTGGCACTTGTCTCCACACCGGCGTCGGCGCGCGGAGTGATCTTTTACAGCACGGGCGAACATCTGGATATTTTCCAGAAACTGCCCGCCGATTTCGAATTCGAAGACGGCGACCACATGAACCTCGGCGTCATGTACAACCAGTTCTCGCTAATGTGGATCCCGGTCTGGAACTACGGCGAAACGAAGTGGGCCTACGTCAACGACGCGAAAGACTCCTACGACGACAACGTCACCGAGGAGGAACTCGAAATGTTCCGCACCGAGTACGCCTACGACATTCCCGACAAACCGCGCATCGGTTTCTGGGACAGCATAGGCGGCAAACTTGTCTGGGCTGCGGTAATAGCCGGAGCCGTTATATTCGGCAGGAACAGGAAAGGCGATGACGACGAGGAACAGCCCGAGGCCCGGAACGAGGAGCCTGCCGCGGAAGAAGCGGAGCAGGTGTAACAAGTTTATGAGTTGAGACCAAAACCGACTGCGGGAGGTTTCCGGGGCCTCGGAAAGTACCAAATGGATTGCTTTGATGGTTTCCGCCCCGGCGGAAAGGGCTGAATGGATTGCTTTGACGGTTTCCGCCCCGGCGGAAAGGGCTGAATGGATTGTTTTGACGGTTTCCGCCCCGGCGGAAAGGACTGAATGGATTGCTTTGATGGTTTCCGCCCCGGCTGAAAGGGCTGAACGGATTGGTTTGGTGGTTTCAGCGGCATTGACCTCCGAGACAGGCATGGACATGGGCGCCTTTCCAAACGAGAGCAGCAGCACACACGATGCTGATCATAGCCTGCCACCTTATCAAAGAAAAGGTTCACTTCGTAGAACTCGGAGCCGACTATGTGGACGAACGCCGTCGGGAAGCACAGCTGAGGTATTACAAGAAACGAATAGACCAACTAACCTCGTGCGAGGCAGGCGACGTCGGATGCGCCTTGACATGACATAAAGGTGCTTGCCTCTGAGGTCGATGGTTATTGGGACGACAAATTGCCGAACCTGAAACTAAAACTGACCTAAACAGCTAAGCGGCAACGATTGTGACACGGCAAAGACCGCGAACACGCGCATTAAATTTTATCTGCTTAGCTGCACATAACGCCGCCAATCCGATACAATCCATTCTCCCTACTAAGAAGAGAGTGCATATCGTTATGCGCCCACTATGAACGGATACGCATTAAACATCAACGAAACACGGGTGTATTCCCGATAATTTTTACATTAAACTAACTGAGAAGGATATGAAAAAAATAGCGATTGCGGCCGACCATGCCGGCTATGAACTGAAGGAGTTTCTCGTGGGTTACCTTTCGTCGATGGATTACGACGTTCACGACTTCGGGTGCCACTCTCCCGAGTCGTGCGACTATCCCGACACGGGCCATCCGCTCGCCGCCGCCGTTGCCCGCGGTGAGTTCGAACGCGGCATATCGGTGTGCGGTTCGGGTGTTGGTATCAGCATTGTGGTCAATCGCCACGCCGGAGTTCGCGGTGCGCTGAGTTGGGCGCCGGAGATTGCGGAGCTTGGGCGCAGGCACAACGACGCGAACGTGCTGTGTCTTCCCGCGCGGTTCATGGATAATGCCACGGCCTGCCGGACGGTGGATGTGTTTCTCGACACCTCGTTCGAGGGGGGGCGGCATCAGTGTCGTGTTGCAAAGATCGATTCGGGGGCTTGACCGTA
>JAITWC010000045.1 GCA_031285485.1 Alistipes sp. | reverse complement strand
CACGACGTGACGCGGACGCGAACGTAGTCGCCGGGACGGTGTACGCCGCCGCCGCCCCCGTCGGCGCCCTCCCCCGCCCCACCCCTGCGCGCGCGGTCGATGACGACGACCTTGTTTTGCGACGTGCGGCCGAAAACCCTGTCGGCCGACCGTTTTGAAGTGCCCTCGACCAGGATCTCGAACTCGCGCCCCACGTCGCGGCGGTTGCTGTCGAGCGACAGTTCGTTCTGCAACGCGATTATTTCATTCAGGCGGGCGGTCTTCACCCCGTCGGGCACGTCGTCGGCCATCTCGCGCGCGGCCAGCGTGCCCTCCCTCTCGGAGTATTTGAACATGAAGGCGAAGTCGTAGCCCGCCTCGCGCATCAGCGAGAGCGTCTCGGCGTGGTCTTCGGGCGTCTCGCCGCAGAAACCGGCGATCAGGTCGGTCGAGATAGCCGCGTCGGGCATCGCGCGGCGGATGGCAGCCACGCGTTCGAGGTACCACTCGCGGGTGTAGCGGCGGTTCATACGGCCGAGCACGCGGCTGCTCCCCGACTGGGCGGGAAGGTGGACCGCGCGGCAGATGTTGGGCGTGGCGGACATGGTGTCGAGCAGACGGTCGGATATGTCCTTGGGGTGCGAGGTGGCGAAACGCACCCGCAGCAGCGGGCTAACCGCGGCGACGCGACCCAATAGCTCGGGGAAATCGACCCCGCGGAAGGAGTAGGAGTTGACGTTCTGTCCGAGCAGCGTCACCTCGCGCCGACCGGCGTCGAACAGCCCGCGCGCCTCGCGCACTATGGTCTCGGGGTCGCGGCTCCGTTCGCGCCCGCGGGTGTAGGGCACCACGCAGTAGGAGCAGAAGTTGTCGCAGCCCCTCATGATGGCCACGAACGCACCCACCCCCGCGCTGTCCAACCTCACGGGCGAGATTTCGGCGTAGGTCTCCTCTCTCGACAGTTCGACGTCGACGCCGCGCCCCCCCGCCACGGCCTCGCCCACCAGCGCCGGCAGCGAGCGGTAGGCGTCGGGCCCGGCCACCACGTCGACCGCGGGGCGCTCGGCCACGATTCGTTCGGCCAGCCTCTCGGCCATGCAGCCGATCAGCCCCAGCACCATGCCCGGACGGCGGCGTTTCTGTGCCGCGAGTTCGTCGAGACGGTGCCATACGCGCTGCTCGGCCCCCTCGCGGATCGAGCAGGTGTTGAGCAGCACCACGTCGGCGCTCCGGGCGTCGGCGGCACGCCCGAACCCCTCGGCCGTCATGATGGCCATCACGGTCTCGCTGTCCACCACGTTCATCTGACAGCCGTAGGTCTCGATATATATCCTCCGCCCGACCCCAACGGCCGGACTAACGGTTTTGAAATCCATCGGATTAAGAATTTTTCATTTCGGAGAAGGGCCGGAAGCCCTCTCCCAGGGTTTCGTTGGCGTCGATCACCACGACGAACATTCCGGGGTCGATGTCGCGCAGACGCTCCTTGACCGGCACTATCTCGCGGCGGCTCACCACGAGAAATATCATGTCCCTTTCCCGGCCCGTGTACATGCCCCTGGAACGGATCACGGTTCCGCCGCGCTCCAGGTCGTCGAGAATGAACGCACGCACCTCGTCATGCCGCTCGGTGATGATGAGCAGCATCTTGTCGTACGACCGCCCCTCGACAACGAGGTCGATGATCTGCGCGGATATCCAAATCGTGAGCAGCGAGTACAAAGGCAGCGCCGGACTCTCGCCCGACAACCCCACCAGCACCACCAGCGAACACACCACCACGAAACCGTCGGCGATGAGCAGCCCGTTCGAGAACCTGACGCGGGCGTACCGCTGCAACAGCATGGCGATGATGTCCGTGCCGCCCGTCGTGGCCTGCGCCCGCACCACCAGCCCCACTCCGACGCCGATGAAGATCCCGCCGAAGACCGACGCGAGTATCAGGTCGCCCGACAGGTCGAGCCGGCCCCACAGCAGCGTCTCGGCGGTCTGCGTCCCGATGTCGGGAAACAGCGCGCAGGGCAACACCAGCATCAGCACGGGGGTGATTAGCGACGCGAACACTGTTTTGGTGCCGAACACGGGGCCGAAAACAGCGAAACCCGCGATGAGCAGCGGTACGTCCATCATGTAGCCGAACCACCCCTGGCGAACGGCGGGGAAAACCTCGTGCAGGATGGTGCTCATGCCCCAGATCCCGCCCGGAGTGATCTTGTAGGGGTACATGAACAGGATGAATCCCAGCGACATGACCGTGCACCCGAGGACGATGACGAGCCACGACGACCACCACTTCCACGAGTGGAGGTCGCCTCTGACCCTCAGATACAGTTGCGCGGGATTCATCTCGATCATCCGTTAAACCTGCGGCGGCTGTCGCGCCGCAGCGGGTTTTAGCAACCGCAGCCGCAACCTCCATTTGCGGCACCGTTTGCGCCGCCATCGCTCGGACAGTCTGTGCCGCAGGAGCAGTCGCCGCCCTCTTCGCAGCCGCAGGAGCATCCGCCGCCGCCCGCGAAACCTTGCAGGTCTTCGGGGATGACCTCGCGAACCTCGACGATCCTGCCGCTGAAGTTGAGCGTTTTGCCCGCCATCGGGTGGTTGAAGTCCATCGTGACGACTTCGGTTGCGGCCACCACGCGGCCCATCAGACGGTTGCCCTGCTGGTCGGTCATGGGGATCATGTTGCCCACTTCGAGCAGACCTGTCTCGACGGCGCCGTCCACTTCGAACACGCTTTTGGGCAGCTCCACGACGGCTTCCCTGACCACCTCGCCATAGCCGTCACCGGCCGTGAGCGTGAAGGCGAAATCGTCACCCGGAGCGAGGCCCGCGATCGCCTCCTCGAACTTGGGTAACAGCATGCCCATTCCGTAGGCGAATTTCAGGGGCTGTCCCGGCTGCGAGGCGTCGGCTATCTGCCCGTCGACTTCGAGTTTATAGTCGAGCGCTACAAAGGTGTTTTCTCCAATTTTCATCATTATTTTTAATTATTCGGTTAACTATTTAATTGTTGTTTCGTCAATCGAGGCATCCGCAGGTACACACGAGGTTGCGGTCGCCCCATCCGGCGTCGATCTTCGACACGACGGGGAAGAACTTCGCCCCGCGAACCCACTCGGCCGGGAACGCGGCCTGCTCCCTTGTGTAGGGGTGTTCCCATGGGCCGGTAACTCCGGCGATTTCGGCGGCGGGGTGCGGGGCGTTCACCACCGGGTTGTCGGCGCTGTCTTCCGCCGCCTCGCACTCGCGTTTTATTGCGATCATCGCGGCGACGAACCTGTCCATCTCGGCCTTGCCTTCGCTCTCGGTCGGCTCGACCATAAAAGTGTCGTGTACCGGGAACGAGAGCGTCGGGGCGTGGAAACCGTAGTCCATCAACCGCCGCGCCACGTCGGCCACCTCGACACCGTAGTCGCGCTTGAACGATTGCAGGTCGAGGATCATCTCGTGGCCCACGCGGCCGTTTTCTCCGGAGTAGAACGTGCGGAACTCCGGCGATATTGCGCTGGCCATGTAGTTGGCGTTCACGATGGCCATCTCGGTGGCTAGCCTCAACCCCCGGCCTCCGAGCATTTTGATGTATCCGTAGGTTATCGGCAACAGCAGCGCACTCCCCCACGGCGCACTCGAAACGGCCGTTATGCCGTCCGCTCCGCCCGTTTCCGGCACCACCGGATGGGAGGGCATGAACGGGGCCAGATGTTCGGCGCAGCAGATGGGGCCGACTCCGGGGCCGCCGCCGCCGTGGGGCATGCCGAAAGTCTTGTGCAGATTGAGGTGGCACACGTCGGCACCTATGTAGCCCGGATTGGTAAGTCCCACCTGGGCGTTCATGTTGGCGCCGTCCATGTACACCTGTCCTCCGGCGTCGTGCACGGCGTCGACTATCTCGCGGATGCGGCTCTCGAACACCCCGTGGGTCGAGGGGTATGTCACCATCAGTCCGGCGAGTTCGGCGCTGTGTTCGGCGGCCTTGGCCCTGAGGTCTTCCACGTCTATGTTGCCGTTCGTGTCGGTCGCCACCGCCACTATTTTCATACCCGCCATAGCTGCCGAAGCGGGGTTGGTCCCGTGGGCGCTGGCGGGTATGAGGATCACGTTGCGGTAGCCCTGCCCGCGGCTCTGGTGGTAGGCGCGGATCACCATCAGGCCCGCGTACTCGCCCGCCGCGCCCGAGTTGGGCTGCAACGAGCAGGCGGCGAAACCAGTGATCGTGGCGAGGTCTTTTTCGAGTTCGGCGATGAGGGCCAGATAGCCCTCGGCCTGCTCCGCCGGGGCGAAGGGGTGCATGTCCGCGAACCCGGCCAGCGAGAGCGGCATCATCGAGGCGGCGCTGTTGAGCTTCATAGTGCAGGAGCCGAGCGGGATCATGCCGTTGGCCAGCGACAGGTCGCGCAGTTCGAGACGTTTGATGTAGCGCATCAGCTCGCTTTCGCTGCGGTATTTCTTGAAGACGTTTTCAGTGAGGATTTCGCTCGTGCGGCGCAGCGCGGCCACGGGGAACCCGCGGCCCGTCTCGATCTTCACGCTCTTTGGCGCCCTCACTCCCATCGCGGCGGCGAACACGGTCACCACCCTCACAACCTCGTCGGCGGTGGTGAGTTCGTCGAAGCTCATGCGCACCCGTCCGCCGGGGGTGTAGAAGAAGTTGACTCCCTGCTCGGCCGACTCCTGACGGACGACCGACACCTCGGTCTCCACTTCGAGCGTGTCGAAGAAGTTCTCCGAGGCCAGCTCATAGCCCATCGCGCGGAGGGCGTCGGCCACGGCGCAGGTGTGGTCGTAGATGTGCTGCGCAACGCGGCGCAGCCCCTCGGCCCCCTGCCACACGGCGTAGAAACCCGCCATCGACGCCACCAGAGCCGAGGCGGTGCAGATATTCGACGTGGCGCGTTCGCGTTTGATATGCTGTTCGCGGGTCTGGAGCGACATGCGTAGCGCCTTGCCCCCGAGACGGTCGACCGACACGCCGATGATGCGCCCCGGCATGGTGCGTTTGTAGGCCTCGCGAGTGGCGAAGTAGGCCGCGCTCGGGCCGCCAAGTCCCATAGGGATGCCCCAACGCTGGGTCGAACCCACGGCGATGTCGGCCCCCCACTCGCCCGGCGCCCTCAGCATGGCCAGCGCGGCCACGTCGGCCGCCACCGTCACCAGCACCCCGGCCTCGTGGGCCCGCGCGGTGAACGCCTCGTAGTCGCGCACGTCGCCGTTGGCCGCCGGATACTGCACCAGCGCGCCGAACTCGCGGCCGGAGAACTCATAAGTGGCGTAGTCGTCCGACACGATCTCGATGCCGAACGGTTCGGCGCGGGTCAGCAGTACGTCGAGGGTGTGCGGGAACACGCCCCCGTCGACCATCAGCACGTTGCGCCCCTCCTTCACCGCCTCCCGCGAGCGCAGGGCGAACATCATCGCCATCGCCTCGGCCGCGGCGGTGCCCTCGTCCAGCAGCGAACAGCCCGCTATCTCCATGCCGGTGAGCGACATCACGGCGGTCTGGAAATTGAGCAGCGCCTCCAGCCGCCCCTGCGAGACCTCGGCCTGATAGGGTGTGTAGGAGGTGTACCACGCCGGGTTCTCGAAAACGTTGCGCAGGATCGCCGCCGGCGTCTCGCACGGGTACCATCCCTGGCCGATGAACGGGCGCGACTGCCTGTTGCGCGCCGCAAGTTCGCCGATGTGGGACGCGAACTCGCCCTCGCTCATTCCCTCTTCGGGCAGCGGCAGGGGCTTCTTGAGCCTGATGTTGGCGGGTATCACCTGCGCCACGAGCTCCTCCACGCTCCCCACGCCGATGGTTTCGAGCATCGACTTCAGCTCCTCCGGGTCGGTCACTCCGATGTGCCGTTTGTAGAAATTGTCTTTCATATCGTATCTAAACTATGTTTTGGCCCGTTTCCGGGGCTTTTTGTTCTCTTCTCGACAGTTAGAAAGCACCCCGAAGGGCTTCAAGCGGGTTTCTAACTTGTTAGAAAGTACCTCGAAGGGCTTCAAACGTGTTTCTAACTTCTTAGAAAGCACCTCGAAGGTCTTCAAACATGTTTCTAATTTGTTAGAAAGTATCGCGAAGGGCTTCAGGCGGGTTTCTAACTTCTTGGAAAGTACCTCTCTCCCTGCCCTGTCGATGAACGCGCGGCGATCGGCGGCCTCAGTACCTGAAACTACTCCCGCCGATGAACTCGCGGAGTATCGAGGTCGGCGGGATCTCGTCGGGCGGAATGGCGACGAAGAAGTCGAGCAGCTTGAGCAGCCGCCGGGCCTCGCCGTATTCGGGTATGTTGTTGCGCACGCTCCGCAGCAGCGGAACGACAGAATTTTTGAGCACCGGTAGCTCGTAGAACAGCGACGAGTTGAACATCACGTCGGCCCGCTCCTGGAACGGGAATATCCATCGCTCCTCGCCGCGGCGCACGCTCTGCCAGCGCTTTAGCGTCGCGGAGGCATCCGCGCCGCGCGTCACGCTGTCGCGCACCATGCGGCGGACAAGGCGGTTGTCGGTGGTGGGAATGCGCGACAGATTGTCCATCGCGATCGACGTGAAGGCCGACAGGTAGATGCTGAACGTGACGTCCGGCAGCGACGCGGTCAGCGCGGGGTTGAGCGCGTGGATCCCCTCGACTATCAGGATCGACCGTTCGTCCAACCTCAGCGGGTTTTCGTGCCACTGCCTCCGCCCGGTGATGAAGTCGTAGCGCGGCACCTCGACGCTCTCGCCCGCGATGAGCCGCCGCAGGTGGTCGTTGAACGTGGCGTGGTCGATGGCGTCGAACGACTCGTAGTCGTAGTCGCCGGTCGCGGGGTCGCGCGGCGTCTTTTCGCGTTCCACGAAGTAGTCGTCGAGAGAGATCAGCACCGGGGTCAGGCCCAGCACGCGCAGCTGTATGCCGAGACGTTTCGCCGTGGTGGTCTTGCCGCTCGACGAGGGGCCCGACATCAGCACGATGCGGGTGCCTTTCGCGCGGTTGGCCTCGTGGACCGTGTCGGCTATGCTCGCCAGCTTTTTCTCGTGGAAACTCTCGGCCACCTTGATCAGGTCGCTCGTCTCGCCGCCCTGGATGCGGGTGTTGAGCTGGCCGATGTTGGCCACGCCCATGATAGACACCCAGGCGTTGTACTCGGCGAAGACGTCGAACATCTTCTGCTGCGGCACCATGCTGTTGAGCGTCTGCGGGTCGGTGCGTTTGGGCACGGCGATGTGCATTCCCTTGTAGTAGGGCCGCAGATCGTAGAGCCCAACGTAGCCGGTCGACGGGGCGAGCGCGCCGTAGAAGTAACCCACCGTGTCGTCGAGCGTGTAGAGCGACACGTAGAGCCGGGGGCGCGTTTCGAGCAGCGCTATCTTGTCGTCGTAGCCCAGCCGCTCGTAGCTCGCCCGCGCCTCGTCGTACAGCACCTTGTCGCGCTCGATGGGCATGTCGGCGGCGATAATCTCCCCCACCCTCGCCTTGATCTGTTCGATCATCCCGGGGGTGACGCTCTCGCTCTCCGAGATCTCGGAGTAGAACCCGCGCGACACCGAGTGCTTGACATGGAATTTCCGTCCCGGCCACAGGTCGTGCACCGCCTTGTTGAGCACGAAGAACAACGTGCGCTCGTAGACCCGCTGCCCCTCGAAATGGGTGATGTCGATCAGGCGCACCGACGCCGGTTCGAACAGCGTGTGGGGCAACTCCTTGATCTTGTTGTTGACATAGGCGGCGAGCCACGGCCCGGCCGTGCCCGGCGCGATCCTGTCCGCCACCTCCGACAGCGGCGTGCCCTGCTCGACGAGCAGCGACGTTCCGGTATTTTCGCAGATTATCCTTATCTTTTTGCCATTCATCGTCAGTTCGTCATCTTTGCAGTGCAAAGGTAGCGAAACCCCGCGAGAAAACGGCAGAATGGGGATGAATAAAGCTAAGTATTTGGAGTACAGGTGCGATTTGCGGTGTTGTTCTCCATTCTTCACCGGGTCGAAAAACCCCTAAATGGAAGAATATAGAGCGGTTGGGCAGGAGTTCCGCTACTTAAATCCTGGGCGATGCCTCATTGTAGCTGAAATATAATTATCTTTATCGAGAAGAA
>JAITWC010000059.1 GCA_031285485.1 Alistipes sp. | reverse complement strand
ATTTATTCACACAGAAAGAGAAGGGGTGGAGGAGAAAATAGGCATACACGGCGCGAGGGTCAACAACCTAAAGAACGTCGATCTCGAAATACCGCGCGATAAACTCGTCGTGGTGACGGGACTGAGCGGCAGCGGCAAATCGTCGCTCGCCTTTGACACTATCTACGCCGAGGGGCAGAGGCGCTACATGGAGACACTGTCGATCTACGCCCGGCGGCACGTGGGCAACATGGAGCGGCCCGACGTCGACAAGATTACCGGCCTCAGTCCGGTCGTGGCGATCGAACAGAAGACCACAAGCAAGAACCCGCGTTCGACCGTGGGCACGATTACCGAGATCAACGACTTTCTGAGGTTGCTTTTCGCGCGGGCGTCGCGCGCCTATTCTCCCGTCACGGGTGAGGAGATGGTGCATTATACCGACAACCAGATCGCCGATCTGATAACCTCCGGTTACTATGGCCGCAAGATAGCCCTGATGGCCCCCATAGTGAAGGGCCGCAAGGGACACTACCGTGAACTGTTCGAAGGGCTGGTAAGAAAGGGATTCACTTACGCCCGCATTGACGGCGAGATGACCGAACTTGCCGCCGAGATGAAACTCGACCGCTATAAGGCCCACTCCATAGAACTCGTCGTCGACCGCCTAACTGTGAAGCCCGACGTAAGGGAGAGGCTGATGAAGAGCCTGAGCGAGGCGATGCGCCAAGGCAAGGGTACTATTATGCTCCACGACTACGACGCTGACGCTGCCCGCTACTATTCGCGCCACCTTATGTGCCCATCGACGGGAGTTTCGTTTGCCGACCCTGCCCCGCATACCTTTTCGTTCAACTCGCCGCAGGGCGCGTGTCCGCATTGCGGGGGCTTGGGCGAGGAGGTGCGTTTCGACGTCACCAAAATAATCCCCGATCCCGCAAAAAGCATACGCGCCGGAGCGATAGAGCCGCTGGGCAAACAGAAGTCCGGCTGCCTGTTCTCTGTGATGGAGGCACTGGGCAAAAGATACGACTTCACTCTGGACGATCCGGTCGGCACGATTGGCGAGGTGGGCCTCGGGGCGGTGCTTTACGGCGATCTCGAACCACTTCGCCTCGACGTGGGATCGTACCGCTCCGGAGCGGGTCACGAAATGACCTCGTGGGAAGGGATAGTCGAGTGGCTCGAAGGACAGGAGGAGGATGGCAAGACCGAGCGGTGGAAAGAACAGTTCCTCGTCCGGGAACCTTGTTCGGTGTGCGGCGGGTCGCGGCTCAAGCCCGAGGCGCTGCACTTCCGTATCGGTAACCGCAACATCGCCGACCTGTCGCGCATGTCGATCGAGGAGTTTGCCGAGTGGATGCGTGGGATAGACGCGTTCTTCAACCAGCGCGAGAGAACCATCGCCCGCGAGATAGTCAAAGAGATAGGCGACCGCCTCGGGTTCCTCGTCAAAGTGGGGCTGGGATACCTGTCGCTCGGGCGCAGTTCGCGCTCGCTGTCGGGCGGCGAGAGCCAGCGCATCCGCCTTGCCACGCAAATCGGGTCGCGACTTGTGAACGTGCTCTACATTCTCGACGAGCCGAGCATCGGCCTCCACCAGAGAGACAACCGGAAACTAATATCGTCGTTGCAGGAACTGCGCGACGCCGGCAACTCGGTAATCGTGGTGGAACACGACGAAGAGATGATCCGCAGTGCCGACTACATAGTGGATGTCGGCCCGCTGGCAGGAAGAAAAGGCGGTGAGATCGTGGCGGCAGGAACGATCGACGATATTCTCGCCGCTCCCGGATCCATCACCGCCGACTACCTCTCGGGTCGCCGCCGAATAGAGACTCCGGCGAAACGCCGCCCCGGAAACGGCGAGAAGATAACCGTGCGCGGAGCAAGGGGTAACAACCTGAAAAATGTGACGGCGGAGTTCCCGCTCGGCCGCCTTGTCTGCGTCACCGGCGTGAGTGGCGGCGGAAAATCGACCCTCGTGAACGACACGCTACGACCAGCCCTCAGCCGCCACCTATACAATTCTTACGCCCAGCCGCTGGCCTACGACGAGATCGACGGGATCGACGGGATCGACAAACTCATCGTGGTCGATCAATCGCCCATAGGCCGCACGCCGCGTAGCAACCCGGCGACATACTCGGGGGTGTGGGGCGATATCCGGAAACTTTTCGAAGCGACACCCGACGCGCAGATTCGCGGTTTCGGTGCGGGACGGTTCTCGTTCAATGTGAAGGGCGGGCGGTGCGAAGAGTGCCGCGGGGCGGGGGTGCAAACCATAGAGATGAACTTCCTGCCCGACGTGTACGTGAGGTGCAAGGTCTGCGGCGGGAAACGATACAACCGCGAGACGCTCGAAGTAAGGTACAAGGGCAAAAACATCTCCGAGGTTCTGGAGATGACAGTCAACATGGCCGTCGAGTTTTTCGAGCACATCCCCAAGATATACACCAAGCTGAAGGCTATTCAGAGCGTCGGCCTCGGCTATCTGCGCCTCGGACAGCCCTGCACCACGCTTTCGGGCGGCGAGAGCCAGCGGATAAAACTTTCGGCTGAGATTGCGCGTCACGACACCGGGCGAACACTTTACATTCTCGACGAACCCACTACCGGGCTGCACTTCGAGGATGTGCGGCAACTGCTCGACGTGATCGCGCTGTTGGTCGACCGGGGAAACACCATGATAGTGATCGAGCACAACCTCGACGTGATCCGCGCTGCCGACTGGATCATCGATATCGGGCCCGAGGGTGGCGCTGCCGGAGGAGAGATAGTCGCCGCCGGAACCCCCGAACAAGTCGCACGCAACCCCCACAGCCACACCGGCGAGTTCCTCCGCGACATCTTGTAAACTTGTGCCGTATCGGCAAGGCCGTAGACTGTCCGAACCGGAGCGTAGCGGAGCGCAGGATATTCACGGCTATACCATTAAAGCCTAAAATTGTGAAAGTATGGCAGGTATCATGGGAAAGCCGAAGGATGATACTTTCATGAAGGAGGTGACCAAAGAACGGTGGTACAGTTTTTAATTATTATTTACAGCAAACAGTGGCAGGAGTGAAATTATTGCGGTTTTTTACACCGTCTCCTTGCGAACAAGGCGAAGTATCTTGCGGGTGCGTTGGGCGAGGAAGATGCCCGGAACGCGGCTGTAACGTTCGAGGTAAGGTTCGGTGTAGCCGCGGATCGTGAGCAGTTCCATTCCTTCGTCCGTCGTGACGAAGAAACCGTGTTCTTCGAGTGCCCGCACAAGTTCACCCAGACGGCGCGTCTTGTCTATCGACAGGCTCATGTTTATCGCCGAGGTTTGGACCAGATTGACCTTGGTGTTGTAGCGTTCGAGGATCGGGAATATTTCACCCAGCTTGTCTTCCAGAACAAACGAGTAGTCGCGCGGCCGGATCTGCATCAGCACCTGGCCGCGTTTCAGAATCAGTATCGGCACTTCGATAGGCGCCGCGATCTCGCCGCGGATGACGCTGCCCGAAGCGAACTTGTCGCCGAACGGACGCACGTGCAGCGGAATATTCTTGTTTTGCAACGGCTTGATGGTCTTCGGATGGATGATCTGCGCGCCGCTGAAGGCCAGTTCCACGGCGTCGAGATAGGTCAGCTCGGGGATGAACGTGCTCTCGGGGAAGATCTTCGGGTCGGCGTTCAGCACTCCGATCACGTCTTTCCAGATCGCCACGCTGTCGGCGTCGAGCACCGAGGCCACGACCGCCGCCGAGTAGTCCGACCCCTCGCGCCCGAGGGTGGTCGTCTCTCCCGCAGGAGTGGCGCCGATGAAGCCCTGGCCCACGAAGACGTCGACCCCTTCGGCGGCACCTTCGGCCACCACGGTGCGCAGACGCTCGCCCGAGGCTTTCATATCCACGTTGGCGTATTTGAATCGGTCATCGGTGACGAACGCACGGCGCATGTCGACCCAGCGGTTGCGCACTCCCGTCGAGCCCAGGTACTCCGAGAT
>JAITWC010000142.1 GCA_031285485.1 Alistipes sp. | reverse complement strand
CACGAGATCAACGAATTTATGGCAAAAGTAAAGAAAGCGTACTTCTGCTCCGCGTGCGGAAACGAGCAGCCCAAATGGATGGGCCGCTGCCCCGCGTGCGGCGCGTGGAACACCTTCGTCGAGGAGATCACGGCCAAAGAGGAAACCGCCGCCGGGGCACGCGCCCTTGTCAAAACCCCCGGTGGAGCGGGTGCGTCGCGGCCAACCCCCGTGCGCGAAATAGTGCGCGACGAACTCGCCCGCACGGACATCGGCATCGGCGAGGTGAACCGTGTGTTGGGCGGCGGACTCGTCCCCGGATCGTTCATCCTGCTGGGCGGCGAACCCGGAATCGGCAAGTCGACCCTCTCGCTGCAGCTCGCACTGTCGTCCCACGGTCTGCGAACGCTCTACGTCTCGGGCGAGGAGTCGCCCCAGCAGATCAAAATGCGCGCCGAGCGGGTCTCGCAGCAGGGTTCCGACGAGTGCTACATCTACGCCGAGACACTGCTCGAAAACATTGTCGCCCAGGCCGAAGTCCTCGAACCGGGACTCGTGATAATAGACTCTATCCAGACCATCTACACCGAACTGCTCGATTCGTCGCCCGGCAGCGTGTCGCAGATCCGCGAGTGCGCCGCCACGCTGCTCAAGTACGCCAAGACGCACGGCACGTCGATCGTCATCATCGGCCACATCACCAAGGACGGCGCCATTGCCGGCCCCAAGATACTCGAACACATCGTCGACGTTGTGCTCTCGTTCGAGGGCGACGACGCGGGAGTGTACCGAATCCTGCGCGGCGTGAAGAATCGCTTCGGCGCGACGTTCGAGATCGGGGTGTTCGAGATGCGCGGCGAGGGGCTGGTCGAGGTCGCCAATCCGTCGGAGATACTTCTGGGCGACTATCCCGAACCGCTGAGCGGAATCGCGGTGGGCGCGGCGGTCGACGGCATCCGTCCCTATCTCATAGAGACGCAGGCGTTGGTCGGCGCCGCCGCCTACGGCACGCCCCAGCGTAGCGCAACGGGATGGGACATGAAACGGATGAACATGCTGATGGCGGTGCTCGAAAAACGCGCGGGCCTGAAGTTGGGCGCGAAGGATGTGTTTCTAAACTTCGCGGGTGGCTTCCGCGTGGCCGACACGGGGCTCGATCTCGCCGTGGCCGGCGCCGTCATCTCGTCGTACTTCGACCGGCCGATCGCGACGGGCGTGGCTATGGCGGGTGAGATCGGGCTGTCGGGCGAGGTGCGTCCGGCGCCCCGCAGCGAACAGCGCATAGCCGAGGCCGCGCGTCTGGGTTTCCGCCGCATCGTGGTGTCGGGCTACCTGCGCAAGAGCCTGCCGCGTCAGCCGAAGGGCATCGAAGCGTGTTATGTGAGCCGCGTCGACGAACTCCCCCGCCACATCTTCACTTCTCAGGGCACCGGATCGTAACCCGAGCCGCCCCACGGATGGCACCGTGCGATCCGCCGAACCGCAAGCCAACCGCCCCTCAACAAACCATGCCGCCTGAGAGCCTCAAGAGCATACTCCGAGCAGGTGGGCGTGAAACGGCAAACGTGCGGCATCAAAGGCGACACGCAAAGCTGATAGAACTTCACCAGCGCCACGAACGGACTTATTGCCACCCACTTAACGCCGCTCCAGAACCTTCGCGAGAATTTTTTCGATGGCATTGTCCACAGTTTTGAAATCTGGTATTGCCGCCCCCGTTCCTGCTCCCGTCCTTGCGGCAGCGTTGCGTTTCGCCCCGGCTGAGGAACCCTTGCCCCCTCCCGCGGCGTCGCCTTTCGCCACCGGCGGCGAGCAGATCAGTGCGATGTCGATGTGTTGTCTGGCGGCAGTGACGACCGCAACGAGTTCGTGTTTCCGTGTGCGGTAACTCTCCCGCATCCGCCGTTTGATCAGATTGCGTTTCCACGCCTGCTTAAAAATCTTCTTGGGAACCGAAAAAAGAACCGAAACCCCCGGCTCGGCGGGTGGTTGAGTCGAATCCCGGGGCGGGGGGGGATCCGACAGATCGTTCCGCGTAGCCAAATCCGCCGTCGACGTTCCGACCCACACGAACCTCAATGGCCCGGCACCCCCTCTGCGGCCTTCGGCAAAGAGGGTCTCCATGCGGCGCTCCGAGCAGAGTCTTTCCGATTTCGGCAGGGTATTTCTTTTCTTTTCGATGGTTCTTTATCGGGTTGATCGGAGAGCGTGAGGTTTATTACCGAAGAGAATCGCCTACGCGATGACGTTCGTGTCATGAACCGGCCCATGCAAAATCAGCCGCCGGTGTTCCGGCTCACTTTTTGGCGGCGGCAGCTTTCTTTTTGGCCTTGTTTTTGCGAATCACCTTCACCTGGTGCGCTTTGACGAACTCTTCGGCAAGCCGGGCCTGCCGGTCGTCCTTGTCCACGGAGACGGGAGCGACGGTGCGTCCGGCGTTGGTTTCGGTGATGAAAATCTCTATTGCCCGCGCCATCGAGGGAGCTTCGGGCGTCGGCGCCATTGTGCTCACCACCAACCCGCTGTCGAGAACTTTCCGCGCCGTTCCATGTCCGAAAGTCGCGATCATAGGCAGATCACGACCCTCGTCGCCCAATTGTTCGACGAACGACTTCACCTCAGCCGGACTGTACATAACCACCATCTGGAAATCCCCGAGCTTCACTTCCGACAGGTCGGACGACACGGTACGGGCCAGGATCGCCCGCGAGAATTTCACTTTCAACTTTTCAAGAGAGGTCGGTATCTCGGGCTTGTGCGGTTCCGACAGCGTAAGCAGAAATTTCTCATCCTTATGTTTTAGGATCAACTCCATCAGCGATGTGAATGATCCGTCGGCGAACGAAATTTTGCGTTTCCGGTAGACGATATACTTTTGCAGGTAAAGTGCGATGGCCTCCGTCTGGCAGATGTATTTCATAGTTTCGGGCACCTCGATGCGCGTCTCCTCGCAGATCCTGAAAAAGTGGTCGACGGTGATCCGGTTGGTGAAGATGATGGCGGTGTGTTCGAGTATTTCAACTCTTTGAGCGCGGAACTCCTTGGCACCCACACCTTCGATGTGGATGAACGGGGTGTATTTTATGTTGAGATCGAATTTTTGGACTATATCGAAAAACGGTGATTTCTCTGCTATGCCCGGTGCAGGCTGCGATACCAACAGGTTTTTTATCTTCGACATCAGACTACGTTATAGTTATAAATTTCTTGCGACCGCTATAACAACGGCACAGACGGGGAAAATTTCGACGGCGCAAAGGTACAAAAACCAAACCAAAAGAGAAATTTTTTGTCGAATAAACCCTCGCAGGGTGTGGGTGGCAAACAAAATGAAGAGTGTAATTATCATTCCCGCAATCATATACGCCAATATAATATCGCGTTCCGGATTCACCCCCGTCCACATTGCCACGAGCGGAACAGTCAGGATCGAGGCAGCCGCCATCCAGTTTTTTTTTACAGTCACTATTTCGTCGGTAAATTTTTGTGAAAACGTCAACTTCCCGACGGCCTTCAATATCCCCATTTCCATCATCACCACAACCGCTGCCGTCATCGCTACACCTCCCGCTGCAACCGGCGCCACCCACACCGGCAACGCTTCCGTCGTCACCGACACTATCGCCCCCGTTTCCGCGAGCCAGACGATGCCCTTCACCGCTGCCAACCCCGTCGAGATCGCTCCGAGGGAGAGTGCAGTGGCCAGAAAGTTTTCGTAAACCGCCACCGCCCCGGGCCGCGGGTTGGTGGCGCGCGAAAACGCCACGGTGCTTTTCAGGCACCGGACCACCTGTCCGCGGTAGGTGTACACCATCCAGCAAAACGCCCCTAACACCGTCATCGACAGCGCCTGGAACGCGATATTTCCGAGAACCGACATAGGCGTCAGCATCAATGTCAGGGGATAAGTTTTACCACCACCCGCATTGTGGTGCCCTTACCGACTTCACTGTCGACCACGAATATCTTTCCCTTGTGATACTCTTCCACCACCCGGCGCGACAGCGACAGCCCGAGTCCCCACCCACGGGTTTTGGTGGTGAACCCCGGCTCGAAGATTCTTTCGCGGTTGGCGCGGGCGATCCCTCGACCGGTGTCGGCCACGTCTATGTAGATGTTGCGTTCGTCGCGTGACAGGCGAACGTCGATCGCTCCGTGGCCCTGAAGCGCGTCGAGGGCATTCTTCAACAGATTCTCGATCACCCACTCGAACAGCGCGGGGTTCACCCGCGCCCTCACCGGCGCCATCGCCAGACCGTTGTAGTCCAACTCCACATTACGCGGAATGCGTTTGCGGAAATACATCACCGCCTCGCCCACGAGTTCGTTGATCGACGTGACTTCGAGCGTGGTGTCACTCCCGATCTTCGAGAACCTGTCGGTGATCTTCATCAGGTGGGTCAGGTCTTTCTCCATCTCGGTGACCGTCTCCTGATCCACGGGCTGTGATTTGAGGAACTCCACCCAGCCCAGCAGCGACGAAGTTGGTGTACCCAACTGATGGGCGGTCTCCTTGGCCAGCCCCACCCACACGCGGTTTTGTTCGCTCATTTTGGTCGACCGGAAAGTGAATATCCACAGCCACAGCAGCAGCCCCAGCGCCACTATCTGCGCGATGGGAAACCACGTCAGGAAAACAAGCGTGCGCGACCTCCCGTAGAAGATATGTTTGTTGCCGTAAGAGTAGTTGTTTACCACGATGTGGCGTCCGGCTTCGTCGAGTTGCGACATCAGGCGGCCGAGACGTCCGGGGTCGCGGATTATCTTTTCGCTTATCAGGCTGCTTCGCTCGACGGCGTTGGTTCGTTCGTTGACTATGAAGAACGGTATCGATTTGTTGTCGTCTATGACGTCGGTTATCACGTCGTCGAATCCGTTCAGGTTCAACCTCACCATCGACTTCACCCACAGGTTGACATAGCTGTCCTCGCGCGCGCTCAGCCGCGACGCCATGTTGAGCATCGTGCCGAGCGACAGTGCCGCGAACCCTGTCCACAGCAGTAGCATCGCTCCCTGGCTGCTTACTGCGGCCCTCGCTATATTTTGCAACCTATCCTTCATGATCAGGAGTTTATTTCCGTTCCGTGTCCCGTGATGTAAGTATCTTGCGGTATTCGGAGATGTCGTGCAGCACTTCGATCGCGCGGTCGAGTGTTTTGTCGCCCGCCAGATTGTGTTCCGTCACCCCGCGGCGGTTCAGTCTCCGGAGCACTATCGCGTCTTCGACGAGGCCGGTGATCTCGTCGCGATAGACGGCGAGGTTCGTCGCGGTGTCGTCCTTCAACCGCGCCGACAGAGAGTCGATCATCGCCTCCACCTCGGGCGTGAGATATCTTTCGTACTCCGCCACCCGGCGCAGATGGTACAAAGTGCTGCCGGTGGCCGACTCATAGTCGAGCTTGCGGCCCGCCATAAATTGTGTGAACCCGGCCCAGTCGTCGTCGGTAAGCGCGAAGGTGCGCGGCGCGATCTCCCGCGAGTCGCGGTTGTCGAGGCTCCACCGGTCGGCGAAGTCATCCACCAACCCCTCGGAGTAGAGAGCAATGGCGAACCGGCTGTTATACTCCTGCCCGAGGCGAATGTCGGGCATCACTCCTCCGCCGTCGTAAACCTTCCGGCCTCCGGCCGTGCGGAACTCGCCTATCAGCGAGTCGGGGATCGCCCTCTGCCCGCGGCCCACACCGGTGCTGTCGGTTTCCGGTCCCTGCGAATAGTCGATCGCCTGGATGCACCTGCCGCTGGGGATGTAATATTTTGCCGTCGTGATCTTCATCACCGACCCGAACCCGACGGGGACAGGCGTCTGCACCAGCCCCTTGCCGAACGTTCTTTGTCCTGTCACGACAGCCCTGTCCAAGTCCTGCAACGCCCCGGCCACGATCTCCGCCGCCGAAGCCGAGTATCCGTCCACGAGCACGGCGAGGGGCATGGCGAGTTCAAGCGGTTCGCTCTCGGTGCGATAAGTTTTCGATGTGCCTTCGCCGCGGCCGCGCATGCTCACCACCTCGGTGCCTCGCGGAACGAACATGCCCGCGATCTTCACCGCCTCCTGCATGATGCCGCCGCCGTTGCCTCTCAGGTCTAACACGAGCGAGCGCATTCCCCGCGTCTTAAGCGCGCCTATCGCTCCGCGTATTTCGTCCGAACTGCCGTCGGTAAACTCGGCGTATCTTATGTAACCCACACTGTCGGCCACCATGCCGAACCATGTGACGGCCGGCACGGATATCACTTCGCGCCGCACGGTGATTGTCTGCTCCTCGCCGGTGTAGAATTTGCGCACGGTGATGGTGACGTTCGTTCCGGGATCGCCCTTCAGCACCGCGCTCACATCACCGGTGGTCATTCCCCGGGCGTCGCGCCCCTCGACCTTCAGGAACGTGTCGCCTATATCGAGTCCGGCCCGCGCGGCGGGTGAACCCTCGTAAGGCTCGGCTATCTGTACCCACTCGCCCTTCTGTCGTATGACCGACCCGATGCCGCCGTACTTGCCGGTGGTCATCAGTTCGAAATCTTCGCTCTCGTCGGCGTGGATCAGCTCGGTGTAGGGGTCGAGTCCGGCCACCATTCCCGCCGCGGCTCCCTTGCCGAGCGCGTCGGGGTCTACCGGATCGACATAGTAGAGGAAAATGTTACGCATCACGTTTACCGCGATCTCCACATTCTGCCCCAATGCAAAATCGTTCTGCAAAGCCGCACTCCCCAATCCCAGGACAACGACCGCCGCTCCTCCCGACAACCAGTGTTTTATTCTCTTACTCATTTTCGTTCCCGTTCCCGGCCCCGACATAGTTCGGAATCCTGTGTTCGGCCTCCATCACGAATCGCCGCGGCCCCTCGATGTCGATCCCTCCGTCGGCGGAGCGGGTCACGGTGACGGCCTCGTCGCCCAACCACCAGATCGTTCTGACGAGGCTTTCGCCGCGGAACACCATCCGCCCCTCCTCCTCGCCGGCGAGCCGCATCCGACCCGCCGCGAAAGCCTTGATTATCGCCTCCCGCCGCGCCGCGATGTCGTAAAAAAGGTTGCGCCGCCGGAACTCCACGGAAGGATACACCGCGCACCAAACCAGCAGCGCCAACGAAAATATCCGCCCCCGCGAGGTGGCGAAAAAGTTGTGAAGGAAATCGACCGCACTCCCTTCGACCCGAATGGCCGAGGTGCCGGACATCTGCATCAGCCAGAATATCAGCCCCAGCAGCACAACGATCTTAACCAGATACTTAATCGATCTCAAAAAATATTTCATACGTAAATAAATTAATGTGCGTCGTTGCAGAAGCTCCGCATGCGGTGAATCTCATTATTTGGTCGTTGCACAACCCGTGCAAGCCGTGAAACTTGTCATTTGGTCGTTGCACGGGCTGTGCAGGTCGTGAATCCCGCGTTTTGGTCGTTGCAGAACCTCTGCAAGCCGTGAACCGCGCCGTTTGCCCGGGCGTCCCGAAACGTCGTGCGGGTTTCATATCTATAACTCCCGTGATCCACAACCTGTCAAATCAAAGCTCCTTGCGCAGCCGCGCCACGGGAATGCCCAGCATCTCGCGATACTTCGCCACCGTGCGCCGCGCGATCCTGTAACCGCGGGCGTTGAGGATCTCCATCAGCGTCCCGTCGTTTACGGGATGCAGCTTGTCTTCTCCGGCGATGCAGTCGACGAGTATCTGTTTGATCCCGTGCGACGACACCTCGCTGCCGTCCTCCGTTGTCATCGCCTCCGAGAAGAGCTCCCTGAGCAGGATTATCCCGAACGGCGTCTGCACATATTTGCTGTTCACCACCCGCGAGACGGTCGAAACATCGAGGCCCGTGCGCCCGGCGATATCCTTGAGGATCATCGGCCGCAGGTCGCTCCTGTCGCCCGTCTCGAAGAATCTCTTCTGGTGGTCGAGTATCCCGGTCATCGTCCGCATCAGCGTGTCGTGCCTCTGCCTGATCGCCGAGATGAACCAATTCGCGCTCTCGATCTTGTTCCTGACGAACTGCACCGTTTCGCGTTCGTCGGTCGACGCCCCGCGGCCCGACATCCCGCGCAGCATGTCGAGGTAACGCTTCGATATCTTCACCTCCGGCACGTTCCACGAGTTGAGCTTCAGCGTGAACTCGCCGTCCTGCGTGTCGAGCAGGAAGTCGGGAGTCACGTAGGGCACCGTCTCGCCGCCGCCCTCGTTGTAGAGATTGCCAGGCTTGGGCGACAGGCGCGTGATGTGTTCGAGCACGAGGCGGAATTCTTCCCTGTCGATTCCCAGCCGCGCCATCAGTTTGTCGAAGCGTTTCCTGGTGAACTCGTCGAAATAGCGGGTCAGTATCTTCATCGCGAGCCGGCGTTCGCGGCTCTCGCCGCCCAGCGATTCGAGTTGCAGCACGAGACATTCCTGAAGGTCGCGCGCGCCGATGCCCGCCGGTTCCAACTCATGGATAACGTAAAGGACTCGTTCGAGTTCCTCACGGTCGGTGTCGATGCCCAGCATGAAAGCGATGTCGTCGGCCACGGCCCGCAGCTCACGCCTCAGATATCCGTCGTCGTCGATGCTCCCCACGAGGAACCGGGCGAGCGTCATCTCCCGGTCGTCGAGGTTCTTGTAGCCCAGCTGTTCGATCAGATACTCGTGCAGCGACCGGCCTCCGGATATCGTGGGCGTGAGCTGTTTGTCGTCTTTCGAATAGTTGTTGGCTTTGGTTTTGTAGCTCGGGATGTCGTCCTCCCTGAGGTATTCGTCCACCGAGATATCCTTGGGCTCAACCTCGCCCTCTTCGTTCTCCCTCTTATCATCCTCCTCAAGCACGGGGTTCTCCTCAATCTCCCGCTTTATGCGCTGTTCGAGTTGTAGCGCCGGCAGTTCGAGCAGCTTGATCACCTGGATCTGCTGCGGCGACAGCGTTTGTTGCTGCTTGAGAAATTGCTTATGCGAGATTCCCGCCATACTTTATCCAATTTAAAACTCCGCGTTCTTCGGCGTGCGCGGGAACGGGATCACGTCGCGGATGTTGGCCATGCCGGTCACGAACAGCATCAGCCGCTCGAACCCGAGGCCGAACCCGGCATGCGGGGCCGACCCCCAGCGCCGCGTGTCCATATACCACCACAGCTCGCTCTCTGACATGCCTTCTTTTTCTATCTTTGCTTTGAGTTTGCCGTAATTCTCCTCTCTCACGCTGCCGCCGATTATCTCGCCGATGCGCGGGAAGAGCACGTCCATCGCCTGAACCGTGGCTCGTCCGGCGGCGTCGGGCGCGTTCTGTTTCATGTAGAACGCCTTGATGGCGGCGGGATAGTTGACGAGGATGACGGGCTTTTTGAAGTGCTTTTCGACGAGGTAACGTTCATGTTCGCTCTGAAGATCGAGGCCCCAGTCGACCGGGAACTCGAACTTGTGTCCGTTCGCGACGGCGGCTTTCAGGATCTCGATCCCCTCGGTATAATTCAACCTCACGAAATCATTGTCCACCACAAACCGCAGCCGCGCCGTCAACTCCTCGTCGTACATCTTTTCGAGGAACGCGAGGTCGTCCGCACAATTTTCGAGCGCGTATCGTATCAGATATCTGAGGAAGTCTTCGGCAAGGTTCATGTCCTCTTCGAGGCCGTAGAACGCCGCTTCGGGTTCGATCATCCAGAACTCGGCAAGGTGGCGCGGGGTGTTCGAGTTCTCGGCGCGGAAAGTGGGGCCGAAGGTGTAGACCTGACCCAACGCGAGGGCGCCCAACTCGCCTTCGAGCTGTCCGCTCACCGTCAGCGAGGTATGTTTGCCGAAGAAGTCCTGCGAGTAGTCGACCTTTCCGTCTTCGGTGCGCGGCGGCTGTTCGACGTCGAGCGTCGTCACCTGGAACATCGCGCCCGCACCTTCGGCGTCCGACGCCGTGATGAGCGGCGTGTGGACATAGTAGAAACCGTGGTCGTTGAAATATTTATGGATGGCGTACGACATCGCGTGGCTCACGCGGAAGATCGCCCCGAAGGTGTTCGTCCGTGGACGCAGGTAGGCTATGTCGCGCAGGAACTCCAGCGAGTGGCCCTTCTTCTGAAGGGGGTAGTCCGCCGGATCGGCCTCGCCGTAAATTTCGATCTCGGCGGCCTGGAGCTCCACCGGCTGCCCGCTGCCCATGCTCTCGACCAGCATTCCGGTCACGCGCAGACACGCGCCGGTGGTGACGCGGCCCAGCAACTCGTCGCCGAACCGCGCGGGTTCGGCCACTATCTGAATGTTATGTATTGTCGATCCGTCGTTCAGGGCGATGAAAGCCACATTCTTGTTACCCCGTTTGGTGCGCACCCACCCTTTGACGGTTATCTCCGTTCCCCGCTCCTGAGACTTGAGCGCCTCGGCGATCCTGGTTCTGTTTCCCGTTAGCATTGTTCCCTGTATTATTTTCTTTTGTTGTATCGCGACGCAAATTCCCTTCAAAAAAAACGTCTGTCGCCCGGACAAAGGTAAGGCATTCGTCCGAAGAACCGTCGTTTTCGAGTGATTTTCTTTTTGCTCCGCCGGCCGTTCGCGGATCGACACCGCCCGTACGGAACGGCATGGCCCCGACGGATCGAAGACGCGGTTGTCGGGCGAAAAAAAATGCGCTCCGACCGAAAATCTTGATCCGGATCAAGCGTTGGTAATTTCACATGCCGTATCTTCGCGACTGAAACTTTCAAAAAATCCTGTCTGTGAAAAAATTATCCGCATCGGTTTGTTTTGTTCTGCCGACGGCCGCGGGCGCGGGCGCGCAGGGCCGGTTCGACAAGGGCAAGGCTCCGTCGGGCGACGAAGGCCCAAAAAAACTTCCGGGACGGCTCCGTTGCCCAACGAAGGCTCGAAAAAAGCTCGGGGAAGGCTCCGTTGGACAACGGAGGCTTAAAAAAACTTCGGGGAAGGCTCCGTTGCACAACGAAACCACAAAAACCACAATAAAAAACGAACTGTATCATGCAAAAGATCAAATCTCTGTACATCACGCGCCTGCGCAACGACGAGCATTTCGAGTTCGTGCGCCACATCTGCCACCTGATCGACGACTACGGCGCCGCCGCGCTCGGGGTCGAACCCCAACGGGCGGCGCTCGCGGCCGCG
>JAITWC010000046.1 GCA_031285485.1 Alistipes sp. | reverse complement strand
GCAGAGGGCGCTCATGAGCACTCCCACGCAAATCAATGTCGAAACCTTTTTCATGACGATATGGTTTTATAAAGTTAAACTTCATCCATTCAAATCGCGAAGACCGCCGAATCTTGCGCCGCTGCCCGCGAAAATAACACAAATCCTTTAAAACCGTCACGAGTTATTTTCGCTCCCCTGCGGCGGCGGCCCGGGCACGCTCGGCCTTGAGCATCGCGCGCCACGTTGCCGTACGCGTCGAAGACTATCCGTAGCCTGCCCGCGGCCTCGGCGACGGCGGGCGAGAAGTGGTTCGCGGCCGAGCGCACGGCGTCGGCCAGTCCGCGGAACACGCGGTCGCGCTCGGCGTCGGCGTCGTGGATCTCGGCGGTGAGGGCGCTCCTGGTTATTTTTTTGAGCACCGCGTCCTCGACGCGGTAGAGGGCTGCGAACGCCTCGAACTGCGCCTCGACGCGCAGCGCGGCCGGGTCGGCCTCGCGAAATGCGTCGTACACCTCGGTCATGAACTGAAAATGCTCGTCGTTACGCAGGTGTCCGAGCTTGAGTCCGTCTATTTTCATGGTTGCGATATTTGATAAGTGACTGATTGGATTGCCGTCGTTGCGCCGTCCGCGGACGAAACCATTTCCGAGGGCTCTTTTGCTCCGTCGTCCGCGGACGAAACCGTTTCCGAGACCTCTTTTGCCCCGTCGTCCGTGGACGAAACCATTTCCGAGACCTCTTTTGCCCCGTCGTCCGTGGACGAAACCGTTTCCGAGGCCTCTTTTGCCCCGTCGTCCGCGGACGAAACCGTTTTCGAGGCCTCTTTTGCCCCGTCGTCCGCGGACGGCGCCCCGTCGCGGCTTAGTAGAACCTGATCCAGTCGATCTCGACCGGGCCGGGGCCCTGCGCCATTCGGCCCGCACCCGGTGCCGGAGGCGTGGCGGTGTTCTTCACAACGATGTTTTCGACACCCGAGGGAGTGGCGGCGACGGTTGCCTCCACCACCATCCATTCGGGATTCCCGGCGGGCACGCTGAATGTCGCGGCGGGGCTTCCGGAGCCGGTGCCCACGCTGAACGACGCTCCGCGCGGGGCCAGCACGCGGGCCATAACCTTCCGGACACCCGTCCCGAAGTCCACGTCGTTGTAGGTGACGTCGGAGCCCGCGGGCAGCATCACCTTCCATCCCGCGAAGTAGTTCGTCCAGCGGTTGAGGTACTCGATCGACGCCCCCTGGCCGAGGGACGAGTAACGGTCGAGGTGAATTTCGCTGCGGGCGTCCGAGATGCCCACCCCGCGTTCGGTGGGGGTGACTTTTTGGATCGTGCCGTCGGCGTTGAAGAACACCTTGTCGATGCGCGCCGAGCGGTTCTTGTCGAAGTTGGGCGAGAAGTCGTTGCGGTGGTAGAACAGGTACCACTGCCCCTCGAACTCGACCAGCGAGTGGTGGTTCGTCCAGCAGCCGTTCTCATGTTCGTCCATGATGACGCCCTTGTACTCGAACGGGCCCATCGGGCTGTCGCCCATGCTGTAACAGAGCGCCTCGGTGGTGTTGTTTATCACCCACGGGAAGGTGTAGTAATATTTGCCGTTGCGCTCGAACATGAACGGGCCTTCCTTCAGGCCGCCGCCCTGGGGCAGTGCCACGGTCTGCGGTTCGCCGTCGAGTTCGAGCATGTTGTCCTTGAGCCGGGCGATGCGCATTCCGCCGCCCGCCCACGTGATGTAGGCTTTTCCGTCGGCGGGGTCGATGAACAGGCCCGGGTCGATGCCGCCCACACCGGGAATGGGCATCGGTTCGGGCACGAACGGGCCATAGGGGGTGTCGGAGATCGCCACGCCGATGGCGTTGCCGCGGCCGAGGCGCGGATCGAACCCGGCGGGGAAGTAGAAGTAATATTTGCCGTCCTTTTCGATACAGTCGGGCGCCCACATCGAGTAGCTCGTGCTGTTGACCCAGGGCACGGTGGCCTGGTCGACGATCTTGCCGTGGTCTATCCAGTCGACGAGGTTGTGCGACGAGAAGACGTGGTAGTCGGGCATGTTGAACCACTCCTGACGCGCGTTTTCGGGCGGGGTGATGTCGTGCGAGGGATAGACGTACACCCTGCCGTTGAATACACGGGCGGTGGGGTCGGCGGTGAACTGGTCTCTGATGATGGGGTTTTGGGCAACGGCCGACGATGCGAACGCCACGGCGGCTGTGAGGGCGATAATTTTTTTCATGAAGGTTAAAAGTTTTATTTGGTTTTTTAAGGGTCTGAACCCTCAAAAATAGAACTCTTTTCGCATAAAACCAAATCGCGCCCCCGGCGATGTCAACGCGGCGAGAAAATGAATTCAAACATTTCGCGCCCCCGCCCGTCGCCCACGAGTTTCTTCTTGATGGTGTGTTTTCGCTGCTTGATGATGTTGGTCTCGACGGAGCCGAAACACAGTGCGCGCCCGAAAGGAGAGAGGGGCAGCAGCGACAGACAGCACAGTTTCACATCGCCCCCCGTGAGCGCGGGCCATTCTGCACGCAGGGTCTCGGCAAACCCGGCAAAGGTTCCGGCCAGTTCCGCGTCGAGAACCTCCTGCCGCGCCGTGGTAAGCACCCGCGCCTCGCGTCCCGGCCTCTGAGCCGCCAACTCTGCGATCTCATCCCACAGAGGCGTCTGTTTGAAACTCTCCGCGGAGGCCATCCAAAGCGCAAAACTCCCCTCCTGCCAAGGGGTGGCGGCCGGGACTGCCGACAGTGCGGTCGCATTATCGACCTGCCCAACCCGCCGCCGCGGGCGGCCCAACCAAACCCCGCCTCCGACAACCATCGCCGCAAAGACGATCCCCACAACGACGATCGTCTCCTGCCGCCGCCGCAGCCGCGCCGTCTGCCTCGCCATCCGCTCGGCCGAGTCGCGCATCAGGCGCATCGTCTCGGCATGGTAGCGGTTGAGATGCAGCCCCGCCGCGTCATAGTTGCCGAGTTCCATTTCGAGCGCGTTGAGATAGAGGAACGACTCGGCCCGGATCCAGGTGCTCTCCGAGAGCGCACTCACCCGAAACTGCTCCCGCGCAAGGTCGTAATCGCCCCGCTCGAAAAGTTCCAACCCCTCCACCAGCGCCAAAGTATCGGGCGTGGGTGGCGGCACAGCGGCCGGGTTCGAGGCTCCCACGCAGGAAACCCCGCCCGCGGCGAGCAGTCCGATGACCGCCGCCGCAAGCAGAGCAAACAAAGTATGTCTGAAACAACCCAAACCGCTCCAAAGATACGCTTTTTAGATTAAAGAGGGCGAACATCCTCCGAGGTGTTGTTGAGCCTCCCGGGTCGCCCGACATACCGGACGGAAGAGGCCCCCCCGGTGCGGGTGGTAAGCGTTCCCGAGGCGTTGACCCGCGCCGACGAAGCGCCGGAGACAACTATCGACACATCGCGCGCCGCAAACCGGTCGGCATGTATCTCCGACGCACCGCTGGCCGTCCAGTCGCCCGTGCCGCCGGTGCCCTCGATCGTGACGTCGCTGGCTCCCGAGGCTCCGAACTTCGAGTAGTCGAGACTCCGGGCGGTGATCTTCACGTCGCTGGCTCCCGAGGCCACCACGGTCAGCTCCCTCGTTCCGTCGAGCGTGAGGTCGGCATTGCTCGCGCCGCTGCACTGCAACTTTACCTTTTCGGCCGACAGCGCGAGCGACCCATTGATCTCGCTCGCCCCGCTGAGTTGAATGTCCACAGACTCGCCGGAAAAGGTGTCCTCGGTTCGCAGATCGCTCGCACCCGACAGGCGCACCGTCGCCAGAGCGGGCAGGTGAAGCGTCAGGCGCATCACCTTGTCGCGGCCGGTAAGCCGGTTGAAAGTTCTCCACATGTTGTTCGGCACGTCGTGCAGGCCGACCGACACCACGCCGTCCGACGAGCGCGAGATCCTCACATACCGTTCCATGTCGGAGTTGATCTCCACGGTGGCTTTTGTTTGGAGGCTTCTTACGAGCACCACGTCGAAAGCCGACGAGGCGGTGACTCCGGTTATACGTTCGCCCTCGAAATGAACTCTCGACGAGACCCTCTGCGCCATTCCGACGGCCGGGGTCATCACCGCCGCCGCAATCAATGCAATAAAAAGGTTTTTCATAGAAAATAATTTTTGAATGTTTTGTGATTATACGTAAATAAATCAAAGTGTCCGTTGCAACATTGTTGCAAGCCGTGAAACTTCTGTTTTGGTCGTTGCAACATTGTTGCAAG
>JAITWC010000148.1 GCA_031285485.1 Alistipes sp. | reverse complement strand
ATCACCGGCGAAATATCGTCGATGGGCTCCAACACTATCATGGTTATGCGCGCCAGTCAAACGCAGGGCGGCGTGAACATCGGTTCGGGCAACGTGCAAACCCTGCGCGACAGCGACGTAGGGGTCATCCTCAAGGGTACTCCGCACGTCTCCGCGGCCACACCGGTGGCCAACTCCTCGCAACAGCTGGTCTACGGATCGAACAACTGGCCCGGCTCGATACGAGGCGGCAACGAACACTATCTGGAAATCAACAAGCTGGAGGTCGCACGCGGAACGAACATCACCGCCGCCGACGTCAAGAGTTCGGCCAAGGTGTGCGTCATCGGCGCCACCGTGGCGGAGAACCTATTCAAGGCGGGCGACGACCCGCTGGGAAAAGTGATAAGGATGGGTAAAATTCCCGTCAAGGTGGTAGGCGTGCTCGAAAGCAAGGGGCAGAACATGATGGGCATGGATCAGGACGATGTGGTGGTGATGCCCTACACCACCGTCCAGAAGCGCATGTTGGCCATCGACTACGTCCACATGCTCATGGCGTCGGCCGTATCGGAGACCGCCTCCGAAGCCGCCGTGGCCGACATCGAGCAGATACTGCGCCGCACGCACAGAATCAAGGCGGGGGGTGAGGACGATTTCGAGGTGCGCACCCAACAACAAATCCTCAACATGATGAACTCGGTGACGGGCATGCTCACCCTGCTGCTCGGGGCCATAGCTGCCATCTCGCTGCTGGTGGGTGGCATCGGCATCATGAACATAATGTATGTGACCGTCACCGAGCGCACACGCGAGATCGGATTGCGCATGGCTGTGGGCGCCAAGAACAGCAACATCCTGCGGCAGTTCCTTTTCGAGAGCACGATACTCAGCCTCGCGGGCGGAGTGGTGGGAATGGTGCTCGGCGTGACGCTGGCTTGGGTGGCTTCGACACTGCTGGCGTGGCCGTTCGTGCTGAACGCCGCCGTCATCGGCATCTCCTTTCTGGTGTGCGCGGCCATCGGTATCTTCTTCGGGTGGTATCCGGCGCGCAAGGCGTCGATGCTCGACCCGATCACCGCCCTGAGGTACGAATGAATCAAGCTCCGTCACAACGCTGTGAAACCGCACCGACGCTGTTTTGGCCCCGTCCCCATTCGGGGAAGTTGCGCCGGTGCTGTCGGCGGTGCGGAAAACCCCGGTGACGCCGTAAGCACAGACCCGTCGGGAGGAGGGAGCCCGCGTTTTTTTATTCGTTCACGATTTTATGTACCTTTGCGATATGCGGAACAACTACATGACATACGGCATGGCGGCGAAACTGTCTCTGGTGATAACCGTCGCCCTGTTCGTCTTCTTCCTGCTGCTGAACCTCTATTTCAGGGGGCTGCCCGGCGGGGCGGAGGGCGGGGAACGGCTCATGGTCCGCGACGTGGCGGCGATGCTGCTCTACGGCCCGTTCACCCAGTTCGTGCTGCTGTTCATCCTCTTCTCGATAAACTTTCGCGTCCTGCGCGGTGAGGCGCTTCCGCGTGGGAGGATCGCGGCGGGTGTTGCGGCCACCATCCTCTTCGCCATTGCGTACAGCGTGGCCGTGTCGATGCTGCGCGAAACGCTCTTCCCTCCCGACGGGCCACGACCCGGGCCGGGGCCGATGCCTTTCATGCTGGCCGGTATCGTGAAAGACGTGTTCCTCGCGACTTTCGTCATCTTCATCTCGCAGATACTCTACCTCACCCAAAAGCGGCGGCAGGTAGAGAGACGGAACGACCAGCTCGAAGCCGAAAACCTGCGCACGCGCTACCTGTCGCTCAAGAATCAGGTCAATCCCCACTTCTTGTTCAACACCCTCTCGACGCTTGACGCGATAGTGGCGGTCGATCCTTCCCGTGCACGGGAATATATTCAGAAGTTCTCGTCCGTGTTCCGCTACACGCTGAGGAACAACGATACGGTCACGCTCGCCGATGAACTCGACTTCGTGCGCAATTACGCCGACCTGATGCAGATACGTCACGGGAATAGCTTGCGGATCGAGTTCGCCGTCGATAATCGATGGGGCGGCTGCCTGCTCGTGCCCATGGCGGTGCAAAGCCTTGTGGAGAACGCTATAAAACACAACAGCTTCTCTGAATCATCGCCCCTGATAGTCTCCATCGAGACTACTTCCACCCCCGAACTCGTTGTCAGCAATCCATACAGGCCCAAGGAGTACCCCGAGGCGGGAGAAGGTGTCGGGCTCGCCAACCTTGCCGAGAGATACCGCTTGAAGTGGAGGCGCGAGATAGCCGTGAGCAATGCAGACGGTTTTTTCAGGGTCTCATTACCACTCATACCGCCGCAGTCATGAGGATACTTATCGTCGAGGATGAACAACTTACGGCACGCAATCTGGCGGAGATGGTACGCGAACTGATTTCCGATGCCCGGATCGTGGGGATGCTTTCGTCTGTGCGGGAGGCGGTCGCGTGGTTTGCGGACAACGCGATGCCCGATCTGGTATTTATGGACATACACCTCTCCGACGGGTCGTCGTTCTCCATCTTCGACAGGGTGGATATACGTTGCCCTATCATCTTCACTACCGCTTACGACGAGTACGCACTGAGGGCCTTCGAGGTAAACAGCGTTGGCTACCTGCTCAAGCCTGTGGGCAAAGAGGCACTCGGACGCGCGCTGAAGAAAGTCGAGCTTCTGCGTGGGAAGGCACCTGTGGGGGATGCGGAGCTGATAAGAAAGGTGGCCGACGCTATTTTGCGAGAGAGGGGTTCTTACCGCTCTTCGTTGCTCGTGTCGGTGAGGGATAAATTCATACCACTGAGGGTAGCCGACATAGCCTGCGTATATTTCGAAGATAAGAAGTCGGTCGCCATACGGTTCGACGGTACGCGGCATACGGTCGGCGGTATGCTCGACGAGGTGATGCGCCAACTCGATCCACGGCAGTTCTACCGTGCAAACCGTCAGTTTATTATCGCACGGGCCGCAGTGAAAGACATCACCGTCTGGTTCGGCAGTAGGATCGCGGTCAATCTCGTGGTCGAAGTTCCCGAACGTATCGTCGTCAGCCGTGCCGGGGTGGCGGAGTTCAAGAAATGGATAACTGATTGATATAGCTATCTTACCCTGTGCAACCCTAACTTATTTTGTCGATTGTTTTGAGGTAATTGTCGGTTGAATTTTGTCGGTTCTCATAAAAGAATTATCTTTGTACTGAGCTAATCAAGCTACTCAAAATGTAGCAGATTGATGAAGTTAGCCCGTTACTTATCCGTTACCTATTTGGAATTATACCCAAGCCAATCGAATGATTCACAATAGGTTGAACAAAAGAAGCAGTTTAGCTACTTATCCGTTGCCTTTTTGAGTTGGCAAACGGTAGTGAATAACCCCCGGAACGACACACCCGAACCAAACCCGTAACCACAAAGAACGCCCGTTTTTCCGAAAATCTTCGCCCGAAGATAAGGCGATGCCTCATTGTAGCTGAGATATAATGAGGCATCGCCGAATTTTGGAGTTTTGTCGGCAATAAAAAGCATCGCCGCTGGACTTGGTATGCCGTTGAACGTAAGGGAGGTACAATCGTGGCATGGCAAAACGGACAGCG
>JAITWC010000048.1 GCA_031285485.1 Alistipes sp. | reverse complement strand
TTATGCAGTCATGGACTGGACAAACGTGGTCAAAGCAGTTCTTTGAATCCGCTCCAAATCGTACCCCATAGTACGAAACAGAAACGTAAATCGCTGTATTAGAACAAAATTCTACTTATCTATTAAATTCCAGAAGATATCTTTTCAAACTCAATAAAACAATGACCAAGACCAAACACAAAGGACTCGCCGAACTGGACCACCTGTTCGAAGTGAGTTGGGAGGTGTGCAACAAGGTGGGAGGGATCCACACCGTCGTCGCCACCAAAGCCCTCGTCGCGAAACAATCCCTCGGCGACAAATATGTATTGATCGGCCCCGACATCCACCGCGAAGGCGGCAGTCCCGAATTTGCCGAAGACCCCGAACTGTTGCGCGAATGGCGCGCGCACCTCTACCGCGAAGGCATCCGCATAAAGGTTGGACGCTGGAGGGTGAAGGGTGAACCCGTCGTCGTGCTGGTCGACTTTACCTCTCTGTTCGCGGGCAAGGACGACGTGCTCAAGTTCCTGTGGGAAACCTACAAGGTCGACAGCATCTCCGGGCAGTGGGACTACATCGAACCGGTGCTGTTCGGCCACGCCGCGGGGCTCGTGATCGAGAGCTACGTCTCCAACTTCTACAAGCCCGCCGACACCGTCGCCGCCCACTTCCACGAATGGATGACATCCTCCGGGGGCTTGTATCTGCGCAAGCACACGCCGTGGGTGGCGACCGTCTTCACGACCCATGCCACGGTGATGGGCCGCTCGCTGGCGGGCAACGGATTCCCGCTCTACGGCGATCTGGAGATATTCAACGCCGACGATATGGCGCGCCGGTTCAACGTAACAGCAAAGCACTCGCTCGAAAAGACCGCCGCCACGTTCAGCGACGCGTTCCTGACTGTGAGCGACATCACCGCCGCCGAGTGCAAGTATCTTCTCGGGCGGGAGGTCGATCTGGTGACGCCCAACGGTTTCGAGAATGACTTCGTGTGGAAGGGAGCCGAGTTCGACGCCAAGCGTGCGGCGGCGCGACGGGCCATAATCTCGGTGGCCGAGGCGTGCTACGACTATAAATACACGAGCGAGCCGCTGATCGTGGGCACCAGCGGGCGTTACGAATACAAGAACAAGGGGCTCGACGTGTTCCTCGAATCGCTCAAACATCTCGCCGCCGAGCAGTCCGACCGCGAGATACTCGCCTATATCACCGTTCCGGCGGGTAACGACGGGCCAAGGCGCGATCTGGCCGCACATTTGGCCGACACGTCGCAGCCGGTGGACAGCAACGTGCTGAAATACTCGACCCACTATCTGACGCATCAGGAGTGGGATCCGATCGTGCGTTCGATGTCGGGCAGCGTACTGCTCGATTCGGCGAGTCGGGTGAAGGTGGTGTTCGTGCCCACCTATCTCGATGGCGCCGACGGCATATTTAACATGCACTATTACGAGTTGTTGGTGGGGATGGACATCTCCGTCTACGCGTCGTATTACGAGCCGTGGGGCTACACTCCGCTCGAAAGCGTCGCTTTCTCGGTGCCGACCCTCACCACGACTCTTGCCGGATTCGGCGCGTGGGCACGGAAAGAGGCTCCCTCCGGATGCGAAGGAATTCGCGTTGTGGAACGCACCGACGACAACGACGAGGAGGCCGCGCGTGAGATAGCCGCCCAGATAAACGTCTTTGCCGCAAAGACCCCTGAGCAGGTGGCGGCAGCCCGTAAAGACGCCCGCGATCTTGCCGACAAGGCCGAGTGGGAGAAGTTCTTCGCGTTCTACGGCGAGGGATACCACGTGGCGTGCGAGAACGCCACCGCACGATTGGGCCGCGACGACTCCGGGTCGTGGGACGCACATAAGGTTACCGTCCACCGTCCGTGGGACATGGCCTCGCCGACGTGGACGCGCCTGATGGTAGAAAAAAACCTGCCGCCGAGGCTACGCGTGCTCGAAGCGCTGTCGCGCAACCTGTGGTGGAGTTGGACGACCGACGTCCACGAACTGTTCATGTACATCGACCACACGCTGTGGATCGACACGGGGCGCAACCCAATAGAATTCCTCGACAGACTGAGCTACGCCCGTTTCGTGGAACTCGAAAAGGACAAGGACTTTCTTAAGAAACTCGACGCAACATACGCCCTCTTCGAGGCGTACATGGCCGAAAAGAAGAACCAAAAGGGTGTGTCGGTAGCCTACTTCAGCATGGAGTACGGATTACACGCCTCGCTGAAGATCTACTCGGGGGGACTGGGCATTCTGGCGGGCGACTATCTCAAGGAGGCGAGTGACCGCAACGTGCCGATGGTGGCCGTGGGGCTGCTGTATCGGTACGGCTACTTTACCCAGAAACTCTCCGCCTCAGGGGCGCAGGAGACGACCTATGAGGCGCAGAATTTCTTCAAGCTGCCGATCGCGCCCGTGCGCGACACCAAGGGAGGTTGGGTGAGCGTTCAGGTCGCAATGCCGGGCCGCACCGTCACCGCCCGCGTGTGGAAATGCGAGGTGGGGCGCACCGATCTTTACCTGCTCGACACCGACCACGAATTGAACCTCGACGAAGACCGCTCTATAACCCACTACCTCTACGGCGGAAGTTGGGAAAACCGCCTCAAGCAGGAGATGTTGCTCGGTCTGGGCGGCATCCGCACCTTGAACGCTTTGGGCATCCACCAACAGGTGTACCACTGCAACGAGGGCCATGCGGCGTTCATAGGTATAGAGAGGATGAAAAACCTGGTGCAGGACGAGGGACTGTCGTTCGACGAGGCTTACGAGGTGGTTCGCAGCGGATCGCTCTTCACGACGCACACGCCCGTTCCGGCGGGTCACGACGCGTTCGACGAGTCGATGATGAGGCAGTATATGAGCCACTATGCCGATATTCTGGGTGTATCGTGGGAGCGTTTTATGGATCTGGGGCGCACCATTGCGGGCAATCACGACGAGAAGTTCTCAATGAGCGCGCTCGCCTGCCGCCTGTCGCAGGAGGTGAACGGGGTGAGCTGGTTGCACGGCGAGGTGTCGAAAGAGATTCTCGGCGATCTGTGGCCCGGATACTACAAGGACGAATTGCACATAGGCTACGTCACCAACGGGGTTCACTATCCGACTTGGACGGCGTCAAACTTGCGCAAGCTCTACGCCGAGACCTTCCCCGAAGGTTTCGCCCTGCCCGACTACGACCGCGAGGCGTGGCAGAAGATCAAAACGATAGATGACGCCCGCCTGTGGAACGAACGCATAGTACTCAAGGAGCGTCTCGCCAAAACGATCGATGCCCGTGTGGCCGATCCGGCGCAGGCACGTTACGACAACCCGGGTCATGTGGTGAAGGTACGCGAGATGCTTGAAAAGGAGGTTCTCACAATTGGTTTCGCGCGCAGGTTCGCGACCTACAAACGTGCGCACCTGCTCTTCCGCAACCTCGAACGGCTCGAAGCGATAGTGAACGACAAGGAGCTACCCGTGAGATTCGTGTTCGCGGGCAAGGCCCATCCTAACGACCGTCCGGGACAGGATCTGATAAAACGCATAGTCGAGGTGTCGAACATGCCGCAGTTCGTGGGAAGGATCATCTTCCTCCAGAACTACGACATGGAGCTGGCGCGAAGGCTCGTGCAGGGAGTCGACGTGTGGCTGAACACCCCCACGAGGCCCCTTGAGGCGAGCGGCACGAGTGGCGAAAAGTGTGTAATGAACGGTGTGATGCAGTTCTCGGTGCTGGACGGCTGGTGGGTCGAAGGCTACAAAAAGGGCGCTGGGTGGATGCTTCCCATGGAGCGGATGTATCAGGATCAGAGTTTCCAGGACGAACTCGACGCCGAGATGATATACAACACCATCGAGACCGAGATCGCGCCCCTATATTACGATCGCGACAAGAACAACATTCCGCACGGATGGGTCGCGACGATAAAAAATTGCGTGGCCGACGTGGCGTCGAACTTCACCACCAACCGCATGATGGAAGATTACGAGGAGCAGTTCTACGGACGTCTTGCCGAGCGCTCGAAGGTGGTCGAAAAATACGGTTTTTCGATGGCCCGCTCGCTTGCGGCGTGGAAACAGAAGGTGGCCGCGGCGTGGAACGAGGTGAAAGTCACTCAGGTGAAACGTTTCAACCTCGACCGCGAGGCGATAGTCATCGGCCGCAGCTACGGCATAGAGGTGACGCTCGACACTGCCGCGCTGAGCCCCGAAGACATCGGTGTCGAATTCGTGATTGCCTCGCAGGTGGAACCAGGACAGCCTGTGAAGGTGGTGGGAACCAAACAGTTGGAATATCTCAAAATCGAGGGTGGACACGCCATCTACGGTGTCGACATGGTGCCCAGCGAAACCGGCTCGTTCGATTTCGCCATTCGTGTCTACCCGCGTAACGCGATGCTGGCCTATCGGATGGATCTGCCGCTTGTTAAATGGGCGTAAAAAATGCGGATCGCGTTGCGATTTGTGAAATGTTTTACTATATTTGGGGAACTTTAATGGTTTGATTATGTCGGTACTGAAATTTGACAAGCAGAGCCTCGGGAATCTAGAGTACTCGTTGAAGAGAGAAATGTTGGCCACCGACCGCAGCGGCGGATACATGTCGACCACCATCACCTGCTGCAACACCCGCAAGTACCACGGTCTGATGGTGTGCCCCAAGGATGCCACCGAGAACGAGTACGTATTGCTGTCGTCGCTCGACGAGACGGTGATCCAGCACGACCAGTCGTTCAACCTGGCGCTCCACCGTTTCCCCGGCACCTATGAGCCGCGGGGACACAAATACATCACCGACTTCGACTACACCCCCTCTCCGGCTATCACTTACCGGGTCGGCGGGGTGGTGCTGCGCAAGGAGTTGCTGTGGATTCACTCGAAGACGCAACTTTTGATCCGCTATACGCTGGTGGAGGCGACAAGCGCCACCAAGTTGAGGCTGCGGCCGTTCCTCGCTTTCCGCAACAAACACTCGCTAAGCGAGGCCAACATGTTTGCCGACGGACATTCTTATCCGGTTCGCGGCGGGGTGAAATGCAGATTGTATGGCGACTTCCCGTGGCTCTACATGCAGGTCGACAGTGACAACACCGATTTCGTGGCGGCTCCTGACTGGTACTACAAATTCGAGTATCTTGAGGAGAAGGCGCGCGGCTATCCGTTCCAGGAAGACCTGCTGACGCCTGGATACTTCGAGATCGACATCAAAAAGGGCGAGAGCGTGGTGTTCTCCGCCGCCCTCGACCAAATGTGGTCTAGCGAAACCATCGACAAGATTTTCGAGGACGAGCTTGCGCGGCGCAGCGACAAGAAAGATTTCCTGTCGTGCCTGCGCCACTCGGCGCGGCAGTTTGTCTCGCGGCGCGAGGATCGCACCGAGGTGATCGCCGGTTGGCCGTGGTTCGGACGTTGGGGACGCGACACATTCATCGCCCTGCCGGGAATAACCCTCACCCGGGGCGATGTGCAGAGTTGCATGGACGTGGTGGACACCATGACACGCGAGATGAAAGACGGGCTCTTTCCAAATATGGGCGAGGCCTACAACTCGGTCGACGCGCCGCTGTGGTTTTTCTGGACGCTGCAACAGATAGCAGGACACGTCGGCGAGGAGCGCTTGTGGAAAGATTACGGCGCGAAGATGAAGGACATCCTGAACGCCTACAAGCGCGGCATCGGAGATATCATATCGGTTCACGACAATGGATTGGTGTGGGCCGGAGGGCCGGGTTTGGCGCTGACGTGGATGGACGCCGTGGTGGACGGAGTGCCCGTCACTCCCCGCGAGGGCTATCAGGTGGAGATCAACGCGCTGTGGTACAACGCCGTGTGCTGGACTCTGGAGATGGCCCTGAAACACGGCGACAAGACATTCGTGAAGGAGTGGGGAGCGATGCCCGAGAAGATCAAGGTGTCGTTCATCGAGACATTTTGGTCGGACAAAAAGAGCTATCTGGCAGACTATGTAAACCCCGGAGAGTGGGAGACAGGGCCGCTGTGGGAGGATGGAGGCCGCAACTTCTTCGTGAGACCCAATCAGGTGATAGCATGCTCGCTACGCTACAAGATGCTGAGCGAGGAGCAGCAACTCGACGTGCTGGGCGCCATCAAACGCCACCTGCTCACGCCCAAGGGCCTGCGCACCCTCTCGCCCCAAAATCCCCTCTATCAGGGGCGTTACGAGGGCGACCAGCCGACGCGCGACCGCGCCTACCATCAGGGCACGGTGTGGCCGTGGCTGCTGGAACACTACGTGCGGGCAAGGTTCGACGTGCAGGGAGCGAAGTTTTTGGAGCTTGCCGAGGAGATACTCGCCGGTTTCGAGGAGGACATCGACAGCTACGGCATCGGGTCGATAGCCGAGATCTACGACGGCGACCCGCCCCATGCACAGCGCGGAGCCATCTCCCAGGCGTGGAGCGTGGGGGCGGTGTTAAGGATCAACGAGATGATAGAACGCTATAAGGACGCAACGACGAAAACGGTAAAAGAGTAGAAACGATGAGGGTATTAATGTTCGGATGGGAGTTCCCGCCGCATATCGCGGGCGGGCTGGGCACGGCGACGTATGGATTGACGCGCGGGCTGGCCAAGAATGGCGTCGAGGTGAAGATGGTCGTGCCGAAGGCTTACGGCGACGAGGATCAACGCTTCGTGAGGGTGGTGAACGCCTCCGATGTCGTCACGCGGTTCGGCGACACGGCCCACAAGGACATTTGGGACAAGATGACCTTCATCGAGATCGACTCCAACATGATCCCCTACGCCTCGCCCGAGGAGTACTTCGCAAAACGCGAGGAGTGGGAACGCACCGGGAGCGTCAGAACCGGGGGCGACATCTGGACAGGCCGATACTCGTTCTCGGGACGTTACGGCGAGAACCTGATGGAAGAGGTGGCGCGTTACGCGATGGTGGCCGCCGAGGTGGCCGGGCAGATGGAGGGACAGTTCGACGCGATCCACGCCCACGACTGGCTGACATACTTCGCCGGGATGGCCGCGAAGGCCGTGAGCGGCAAACCGCTGGTGGTGCATATGCACGCCACCGAATACGACCGCAGCGGCGAGAACATCAACCGCACCGTGTACGACATAGAGCGCGCCGGAATGGAGGCCGCCGACAGGGTGATAGCCGTGAGCAACCTGACGCGGAACATAGTGATAGAAAAATACGGCATCCCGGCCGAAAAGGTCGTGACGGTACACAACGCCGTGAGGTTCGCCGGAACCGTAGCCGAGGATGTCGAACGGGGGGTCGAGGACAAGATCGTCACGTTCCTCGGGCGCATAACCTACCAGAAGGGGCCGGACTACTTCGTGGAGGCGGCGGCGAAAGTGCTCAAAAAACTTCCCGGAGTGAGGTTCGTGATGGCGGGCAGCGGAGATATGATGAACCACGTGGTGCGAAGGGTGGCGGCGCTCGGCATAGCCGACAGGTTCCACTTCACGGGTTTCCTCAAGGGCGACGACGTGCAGAAGATGTTCGCGCTGAGCGACGTGTACGTCATGCCGTCGGTGAGCGAGCCGTTCGGCATATCGCCCCTTGAGGCGATGAAGTCGAACGTGCCGGTGATAATCTCCAAACAGAGCGGCGTGGCCGAGGTGTTGGAATACGCCGTGAAGGTCGACTATTGGGACGTCGACGCGCTGGCCGACGCCATCTACGCCCTCGTGCAGTACCCCGCGCTGTCACGCATGTTCTCGGCGAAGGGACTCGAAGAGGTCACCGGACTCAAATGGGACAACGCCGCGGCAAAAGTCAAAGAAGTTTACCAGGCCGCAATAGATTCATTGAAAAAATAATGTTATGAACTTCCGACAAACCGAGAGCCGAGGCTGCGAGCAGACTTTGCCGAGGTGCGAAAGGAAGTCATAAAAAACAAAGTTTTTTATGAAAACGATTTGTTTCTATTTTCAGGTTCACCAGCCGATGAGGCTGCGCAAGTATCGCTTTTTCGATATGGGAAAGAGCCACAACTACCTCGACGACGCGGCCAACCGCTCGATCATGCAGAAGGTGGCGCGCAGGTGCTATCTCCCCATGAACGCTCTGATGTTGAAACTGATCGAAGAGAACAGGGGGGCGTTCAAAGTCTCCTTCTCGATCTCCGGCCCGGCGATCGAGCAGTTCAGGGCCTACGCGCCCGAGGTGCTCGACTCTTTCAAAAAGCTGGTGGCGACGGGACATGTGGAGTTCCTGGCCGAGACCTACTCCCACTCGTTGGCCTCGCTGGTCGACATGGACGAGTTCCGCAGCGAGGTGCGTCGCCACTCAGCGCTGATGGAGGCCGAGTTCGGGCAGAAACCCGGGGCGTTCCGCAACACCGAGCTGATATACTCCGACGCCATAGGCGCCGAGGTCGCCGCGCTCGGTTTCAAGACCATGCTGGCCGAGGGCGCGAAACACGTGCTGGGCTGGAAGTCGCCCAACTATGTCTACGCCGGGGCCGTCGACCAGAAGTTGCGGCTGCTGCTGAGGAACTACAAGCTTAGCGACGACATCGCCTTCCGCTTCTCGAACCGCGGGTGGGACGAGTGGCCGCTGACGGCCGATAAATATGTGGGCTGGCTGGCCGACGCGTCGAACCCCGGCGAGGTGATAAACCTGTTCATGGACTACGAGACGTTCGGCGAGCACCAGTGGGCCGACAGCGGGATCTTCGACTTCATGGCGCGGCTGCCAAAAACGGCGCTCGCCCAAAAGCACGGGCTGCGGTTCGCCACGGTGAGCGAGGCGGCCGGGAACAATCAACCCGTCGCGGTGTTGCACTCGCCCCACGCCATGAGCTGGGCCGACGAGGAACGCGACGTCACCGCGTGGCTGGGCAACGAACTTCAGGACGAGGCGTTCGCCAAGCTGTACGCGCTGAAGGAGAATGTGCGGAAGGTGAACAACCCCGACTTCGACTTCGTGTGGAGATTCATGCAGAACTCCGACCACTTCTACTACATGGCCACCAAGTGGCTCTCCGATGGCGACGTCCACACCTACTTCAATCCCTACGGCTCGGCTTACGAGGCGTTCATCAACTACATGAACGTGTTGAGCGACTTCACCGTCGACCTCGACCGCGCCCTGGCCGGGCGTTAGAACGCCGGCCAGGACGGATTGCGCCCCCCACTTTCGCGGTGGGGGGCGTTGTCGTGCATCCCCGTTCGCCATTGCCGAACCTGTGCCCCGACGACCGCGGGAATGGCGCCGACGGTGCCGTCGGGCGACGAAGTAACCTTTGTGCGCACGTTTGTGTATTTGTCGGGCGACGAAGCAACCGTTGTGCGCATGTTTGTGTATTTGTCGGGCGACAAAGCAACCATTGTGCGCATGTTTGTATGTTTGTCGGGTGACGAAGTAACCATTGTGCGCACGTTTGTATATTCGCCGGCCGACGAAAGGGCCACGGCGCGGACACGGCCCGAAGAACCCCCGGCCCCGGCAACGCACACACACCGCGGGAACAGCGTCGGAGCGTTTATATAAAAATCCCATCCCGATGTGAGGAACTGTCCCCGCAAAAATGTAACTTTGCGGGGAAAACAGATCTAAAAAACCAAATATGAACGTACTTGAGATCATGGAACGGACCGGCGTGGTGCCGGTGTTCTACAACGGAGATGCCGCCGTGGCCGCCAACGTCGTGAAGGCGTGCTACCGCGGGGGGATACGGACCTTCGAATTTACAAACCGCGGCGAGAAGGCGTTCGAGGTATTCTCGGCCCTCGTCCGGATGGCCGCCGGGGAGTGCCCCGGACTCGTGATGGGGATCGGCTCGATAGTCTCCGCCGCCGACTGCCGCAGGTTCGTCGAGGCCGGAGCGCGGTTCGTGGTCGGACCGGTGTTCAGCGCCGAGGTGATGGCCGAGGCCGCCCTGCTCGGCGTTCCCTACATTCCGGGAGCCGCGACGCCCACCGAGGTGTTCAACGCGTGGAAGGCCGGGGCGAAGATAGTGAAGGTGTTCCCCGCCGCCGAAGTGGGCGGGCCGTCGTTCGTGAAGGCGGTGCTGGCGCCCATGCCGTGGCTCAGGATCATGGTGACGGGCGGTGTGGAGCCAACGCGCGAAAACCTGTCGAAATGGTTCGCCGCGGGTGTCAGGTGCGTCGGCATAGGGTCGAACCTATTCCCCGGGGAGCTCGTGGACGCCGGACGGTGGGACGAAATGGCCGACGACATTGCCCGCACCCTCGCGGTGGTGGCCGAACTCAAAGCGTAGTTGATTCGGGGAACGAGACCAACAAGTGAGCAGGCGATAAACCACTATACAAGATCCAAAATCAATGTAGAAGTGGGTAAAAACAAAGGCTTTAAGCTGTAATTAAAACTATTTTCCCCTTGTGTTAATACGGGCGAGTATACTAAGAAAAAATTCATTGAACCCATTGCTATTTGATAAACTTTGTGCATTTTTGCGAAAATGGGTCAAGTCTAAAAAGAATAAAAACTTTGAAATGGCAAGTTTTGGACAATTCATAAAAACAGGAAGAGAAAAACAAGGTTGGACACAAACTGAGTTCGGTGCAATGATTCGGAATAAATTCAAGTGCTATTAGTAAAATTGAAAATGGGACAAAGCCATTCAGCAAAGATGAACTTTCAAAACTTTCCGAGTTATTCAGCGTTGATTTTAAGATAATTAAAGACTTATTCTTTGGCGATAAATTTGCACGAGAGGCATACGGATATAAATGCTAAGAAAATGTATTTATTGTGGCAGGGGATACTGTTCAATACTTAACAAATAAAATTCCAAACAAGGGAGATTAAATCTTTAAACATTATGAGTGAAGAACTACTACAAAGAGACCTGAAAAATCCGCCCAAATTTGGGCGATGGGATTTCTATAATATCGGTGCTACGACAGTAAAGGCATTAAAAGAATACGGCATTATTCGTAATGTGAACTATGGCAATGAAGAAAAGAAAAAAGTAGATGCTTTGCTTGTACAAAAGAAGAATGTGATTGCGGTTATTGAATATAAGAAACCATCTGAATTTAAAACAACGGAGCAAAAAAACAAAGCAATCGAACAAGAATTGGGAGTTGCCCGAAGACTTAATGCTTGTATTTTTATCGCCACAGATACTAATGAAACAATTTGGATAAATGTTGCCACAGGAAATAAAATTAAAGATGAATAATTCTACAAAAGTATAAAGGCAATTTTCGGGTGTTGCACCGCTAACCGACCATATATCTTGCCAAATTTGTTTTGCCAAATCAGTTGGATTAACCAACTCTTTAGGTTTTCTTTGGTCGTTCTGTTCGTTGATAGATATAATTATTTTCTCAAATAATTCGGGCAATTTTTCATCTTTGATGTCAAAATTTACTTTTAATTCTTTATTTCTTTCGTCCTTAATTCTGTTTCCCGTTGCAACATTTATCCAAACCGTTTCTTTAGTATCAGTAGCAATAAAAATATGAGCATTAAGTTTCCTGGCAACTTCCAATTCTTGTTTGATTGCTTTGTTCTTTTGCTCAGCCGTTTTAAATTCGGACGGTTTCTTATACTCAATAACGGCAATTACGTTCTTTTTTTGCACAAGCAAAGCATCAACTTTTTTTGTCTCTTCATTACCATAATTG
>JAITWC010000034.1 GCA_031285485.1 Alistipes sp. | reverse complement strand
CATGTCGCTGGCTGCCGACGAGTTGGAACCGCGAGCCGAGTTCCTGCTGATCGACGGCAATCGTTTTCGCACCACGCTCGAAATTCCATACGCCTGCATAGTGGGCGGCGACGCGCTCTACGCGAGCATCGCCGCGGCGTCGGTGCTGGCAAAGACCCATCGCGATCGGTACATGGAGGAGTTGGATGCCATGTTCCCCGCCTACGGCTGGGCGCGCAACAAGGGCTACCCCACGCGCGAACACCGTCTGGCTCTGTCGGAGCACGGCCCGTCGCCGCATCACCGGCTCACTTTCGGGCCTTTGGCGGAGCCGGAGTTATTCCCCTCTTCGTATTATTTCGAATAAAAGTACTCCTCCCCCTCGTGGCGAACGGTGAGTTTGGTCTCCGCGCAGGGCTCCACGCGGCCCACCACGCGGGCGTCGACTCCCATTTCTCGCGAGATGGCGATGATGTCGTCCGCCGCCGCGGGATCGACGTACAGTTCCATGCGGTGGCCCATGTTGAAGATCGAGAGCATCTCCTCCATCGGGGTGCCGCTCTGCTCGCCGATTATGCGGAACAGGGGCGGGACGGGGAACAGGTTATCCTTGACAACGTGCAACTTGTCCACGAAATGCAGCACCTTGGTCTGTCCTCCGCCGCTGCAATGCACCATCCCTTGCAGGTCGGCGCGGTGGCGGAGCAGCACCTCTCTTACGATCGGCGCGTAGGTGCGCGTGGGCGAGAGGACCAATTTGCCCATAGCGATCTTTTCGCCCTCGATCTCAATTGTGTCGGTCAGATTGTATTTGCCGGTGTAGACCAGATCGTCGGGCAGCCCCGTGTCGTAGGTTTCGGGCAGCAAACTCGCTAAAGAGTGGTCGAAAACGTCGTGACGCGCCGAGGTGAGGCCGTTGCTGCCCATTCCGCCGTTGTACTCTTTCTCGTATTTCGCGCGCCCGAACGATGCCAATCCCACTATGCAGCACCCGGCTTTTATGCGGGAGTTGTCGATCACCTCGTCGCGGGGAATGCGCGCAGTGACGGTGCTGTCCACGATTACCGTGCGCACCAGATCGCCCACGTCGGCGGTCTCGCCACCGGTGGAAACGATGTCGACGCCCAGCGAACGCATCGTGGCGAGGAACTCCTCGGTGCCTTCGATCACGGCGGCTATCACCTCGCCCGGAATGAGCCGCCTGTTGCGTCCGATGGTCGACGAGAGCAGGATGCCGCTCACGGCCCCGACGCACAGCAGGTCGTCGGTGTTCATCACCACGGCGTCCTGCGCTATGCCCTTCCACACGGACAGGTCGCCCGTCTCGCGCCAGTAGGCGTAGGCGAGCGACGACTTGGTGCCGGCGCCGTCGGCGTGCATTATCAGGCACGCCTCGGGGTCGCCGACCAAAAGGTCGGGGATTATCTTGCAGAACGCGCGCGGGAAAAGCCCCTTGTCGACGTTCCTGATCGCCGCGTGGACATCCTCCTTGTCGGAGGATACGCCCCGCAGCCCGTATCGTGAAGTTCCGGTCATTTCGGTGTGAGTTTTTCGACCCGCAAATCTAAATAAAAACAACGTACTAAAAAAGCGGATTAGGGAGAAATGGCGCAGGTTGGCTGACAGTCAGTCAACTTGCACCAATCTATCAAAATCCGCGTTTTGCGCGAGATGTTTACCTCAACACAAACAGATTGCTTATAAATCCATCTTACATAGAATGTTAGTCGGATTTCGATCCATTGGAAGATCGTCCCGTGTGCAGGTCGCCGGCGCCTGATGGCAACTTCGTCAGCCGTCGCTGAAACTCCCCCGCGATCTGCGGCGCTCCGTCCGAAGATTCGGAAACCCTCCCGCGGCTTGCGGCGTTCCGTCCGGAGTTTCGGAAACCCTCCCGCGATCTGCGGCGTTCCGTCCGAAGTTCCGGATGATCTGAATCGACACCTTATCGCCGATGCCCGGACAGGTTCGGTTTAGCGGGCGTGGCCGCAGCCTCGAAAAAACGGCGGCGCGAGCGAAACCCCGCTCACGCCGCCGACAAGTGCCACGGTCTTTTTACCTCAACCCTTCTATCCTTCCCACAAGTTCATCGACCGTAAACCCGAACGTCTCGACCGCAGCCCAGGCCACCTTCCCCTCCGAGTCGAACAGGTAGAGCGTCGGCACGAAACGCACCCCGAACGCCGTGAACATCCCGCCCGCGGGGTCGTAATAATATGGCATCGTCATCCCCGTCCGCGCCCAGTATTCGGGCACGACCACCGCGGCGTCATCCTCCTTCGACACGCACACGAACCTCACGCCCGATCCCGCAACGCGCCGAAACGCCTCCTCGACATTCGGCATCTCGCGACTGCAGTCGGGACAGGTGGTTCGAAAGAACACAACCACGGAGGGTGCCCCGGCCAGATCGTCCGACGAGACGGCGGCATCGGGGCCCGAAACCGAGAATCCGGGCATCGCTGCGCCCGGGGGCAGCGCATCGCCGCCATGACGCTTTTCGTTCACACACCCCGCCAGCGTCATCGTCGAGAGCAGGGCGGCGGTCAGGATCGTCTTGTCCATCACAGTCATATTATCCACGGAAATCTGAAACACTCCTCGTTGTAGAGCGCGTAATCGGCCTCGCCGTTGACGGCGAAGGTGCGCACAACGGCTGCTTTTTCGCCGAGCAATTCCCGCGCCAGTCTCATCGTCGAGCCGCTTTTCACCCTGTCGTCCACCAGCAGCACGCGCCGGCCGGCGTAATCGAAATCTATCGGGGCAAGCAGTCGCGGGGAGTCGTAACGCTGTCTCTGGTTTTCGTCGCGCAGGTTTATCCTGAGCAGCCGCACCTCGACAACCCCGCCGCTCTCCCCCTCCAGCCTCCGCGCGAGTATCCCGGCCGGGACTATCCCGCCGTTGGCGACGGCGACGATAAGGTCGAACCGTTCGGCGAAGTCGACGGTGCGGAAGCGCTCCAGCACCTCGGCGAAGTTCCTCTCGGACACGGCCGTCAAACCCTTTGCAGAGCTCTCAGCACGAACCAGCCGCCGAATACCTGAAGTGCGATCCCGGGCAGGCCGAGGCTGAGGTCCTGTGCGGCCGCGGCGAAAGTGCCACCCTCCAGGGCCCATTCCGCTCCCGTTCCCGCGATCTGATAGGCCAACACCGCACCCACGACGGCGATGAACGACACTTTGCCTGCCCACCTGGCGGCATAAGCCGCGGCCAACGCCAACGCCACGCTCTTGATGAGGATAGGCAGCAGGGCGGCCGCGCCCGGCATGCCGAACATCAGGTGGTTGACCACGGGCGAGAAGACAGCCGTGGCAAGGCCCACCCACAGGCCGTACTTATAGGCGGCCACGAGGGTGAAAAAGTAGATCGGCAGCAGCACCAGCCCGCCCTGCGGAAGCAGGTGGCACAACTGGGGCAGCGCGATGTTGCCCACCGTGAACGCCGCGGCCACGATCCACGCGCGCCCACTGGCGAGGCTGAGGGTGTAGAGATTTGCAGTTTTTTCCATCGTTCTTTATTTTAGTCGTAAAAGAGTTGGCGTAAAGGTAAGCAAAAAAAATTAAAAAACCCGCTTCACGATCCGGGCGATGTTGTCTGTTCGGCCCATCGAGTAGAAGTGGATCACGGGGAGTCCCGCTTTTTTGAGGCCGGCGGCCTGATGCGCGGCCCACTCGGTGCCCGCCTCGCGCACGGCGGCGGGGTTGTGGCGGCACCGTTCCACCTCGTGTACGAGGTCGGGCGGCAGGTCGACGTGGAACGTGTGCGGCAGCACGGTGAGGTGCGAGGGGGCGGCGAGGGGTTTGATGCCCGGCACGACGGGCACGGTGATCCCGGCGGCCCTCACGCGGGCGATGAAGTCGAGGATCCGGGCGTTGTCGAAGCTCATCTGGGTGACTATGTAGTCGGCCCCGGCGTCGACCTTGCGTTTGAGCGCCTCGATGTCGGCCTCTATGTTGGGGCTTTCGGCGTGTTTCTCGGGATAGCCGGCCACTCCGACGCAGAAGTCTGTGGGCTGCGCTCCCTCGCTGTCGATATACTTTCCGCGGTTCATGTCGGCGATCTGCGCCACGAGGCCGTCGGCGTGCGCGTGTCCCTGCGGGTGCGGTTCGAACCGGTTCTCGCCCCTTCGTGCGTCGCCCCGCAGCGCCAGCACGTTGCGCATTCCGAGCAGGTCGATGTCGATGAGCGCGTCCTCGATGTCGTAGAGCGACTGTCCGCCGCAGATGACGTGCGGCACGGTCTCGATCCCGTATCGGCGGGCGATGGCGGCCGATATCCCCACCGTTCCTGGCCGGTGGCGGACGGTGTGTCGCTCCAGCAGTCCGTCCGCGCGCTCGGTGTAGCGGGTGTCCTCGCGGTGGAACGTGACGTTGATGTATGCCGGGCCGAGCGGCGCGAGAGTGTCGATCGCCTCGAAGACCCTCGCCGTGCCCTCGCCCTTGAGGGGCGGCAGCAACTCGAACGTGAATCGCGGTTTACCGCTCGCCGCCGCGCGGCCGATGATGTCTGTTATCTTCATACGCAAATAAATTCGTGTCGTCGCCGCCCTTTCGGGGGGCTTTCCGTCGTTCCGTTCCGGTCGCGCGGCCCGGGTCGGGGCCTCGAAATTTTGCAGAACGCCCGCCGACCCCTCGGGCGGGGTTGTGAAACTTTGCAAAGTGCCCGCCGACCCCTCGGGCAGGGTTGTGAAACTTTGCAAAGTGTCCGCCGACCCCTCGGGCCGTGTTCTGAAACTTTTCAGAGCCTTCGCCGTGGTGTTCCGGGGGGCCGCCTCCGCCGTCGGGCCCCGCCTCCGCCTTCAAATATCCCAATCCCATATCCGCCACGCCGCGCCCCGGGGTGGGACGCTGACGGCTATGTGCGGATTGACCGACTTCAGCGCCTCGATGAACCCCTTCTCGTCGGCCGGGGAGACGAGCAGCCAGTCGGTCTCTTTGCGGCACTGCACACGCAGTCTGCGCAGCGACACGGCGGGCGAGGAGAGCGGGTTGTACGACCGGCGGACCGAGCGGATGTCGGCAATGCGGACGCCGCCTATCGACATCGACCACATCTTCACGGTCAGTCTGTCGCCGGCGACGGTGTAGCGTATCCCGGTCAGAACGAGGGCTATGAGAAGAACCATCCCGCCGACCGTGTACACGGCCGGATGGCCCGCGCCGTGCCTGACGGCCGACACGATCGCCGGTGAGAGCAGCGCGGCGGTCAGCAGCACGGGCAGAACGCCTACGCGCGATCTGAAGGTTTTTTCGTTGGGCTTTGTCGCGTTCATGGTTGTTTTGTTTCAGTCGTTCCCCGTAAGTTTGCGTATCTCCGCCGCGGGTTTTCCGCGCCGGCGGGCGTAGTCGTCGATCTGGTCGGCGGTGAGTGTGCCGAGGGTGAAGTAGCGTGCGTCGGCGTCGGCAACCATCAGGCCGCACAGCGCCTCGCCCGGTTCGATCATGCTGTTGTCGGTCAGGCGCATCGAGGTGGTTCGCTCCGCGCCCAGCAGCGCGAAAACCTCCCGTTTGAGCGAGTGGTCGGGCGTCGCCGGATAGCCGAACGCGAAGCGCAGGCCGCGATATCTGCCGTGTATGGCGTCCCGCGGGGCGATCTCCACGGGTTGCCCGTCGGCGCCGGTCTGGTAGCCCCACGCCACGCGGCGCACGAACTCGTGCACCGACTCGGCAAAGGCCTCGGTCAGCCGGTCGGCCAGCAGTTTGGCCATGATGGCGTTGTAGTCGTCGCCCTCGGCCCTCAGCCTCTCCGTGAACCCGCGCAGGCCCACCCCGGCGGTGAGGGCGAAGGCGCCGATGTAGTCCCGCACCGGGCCGTCCGCCGTGTCGGCCGCAACGTAATCGGCCACGGAGAGGTTCACGGCCTCACCCGTCGCCTGGCTGCGCAGTTGGGGCAGCCGCACTTCGCGGCCGCGCGGGTCGGTCACCACAATGTCGTCCGTCGCACCGGGCCCCTCGCCGTCGCGACCGCGCCGGGCGGGGAATATTCCCGCGACCCCTTCGAGGCGCAGGATATTTTCGGCTTTCATACGGTCGAGCAATTTTTCGGCGTCGGCGCGCAGCTGCTCCTTCTGTTCGTTCCCCCTCACCTGCCACGCGGCGTAGAACATCGACCAGTTGATATACGGCTCGACATCGGCGATCGGATGGCCGTCGAACACCATCCGGCCCGCGTGCTGCGGCACGGCGACCTGCCCGGCGCTTTTACGGTGCGCGCGCCGCCTCGCCTCGGCCAGCGGCAGCGAGTTGCGCCCGGCGGCGGTGCAGTTGTGCAATTCGCGCTCGATCTGCTGCTGCTCGCGGATCCCCGCGATGAACGCGCCGGCGCCGGCACCGGTAAGTCCCGCCATGATGCGCACGTTCTCCGAAGCGTCGCGCGAGTGAACCACCACGCCGCCGTACTCCGGAGCGATCTTCACCGCCGTGTGCAGCCGCGAGGTGGTTGCGCCGCCGATCAGCACGGGCGTCGTCATGCCGCGCCGCTCAAGTTCCTTCACCACGCGGATCATCTCGTCGAGCGAGGGGGTTATCAACCCGCTCAGCCCTATCGCGTTCACCCGCCGGCGTTGCGCCTCGTCGGCAATCCGTTCGGCCTCGACCATCACCCCGAGGTCGATCACCTCCCATCCGGCGGTCGATGCCACCACCCCGACGATGTTCTTGCCGATGTCGTGGACGTCGCCGCGAACCGTGGCGAGCAGTAGTTTTCCGGTCGACTTCGAGGCCGCCTTCATGCCCGCGATATGGGGACCCAGCGCATCGACGGCCCGCCTCATCACCCGCGCGCTCTTAACCACCTGCGGCAGGAACATCTTCCCCTCGCCGAACAGCGCGCCCACTTCGCCCATAGCGGGCATCAGAAGCCGGTCTATCACCTCCATCGGTGAACCCAATTCCCCGAGCGCTTCGATGGCGTCGGCTCCGACGTGTTCGTCCAGTCCCTTCAGCACGGCGTGTTTAACTCTCTCGCCGACGGGTTTTTCGCGCCACCTGTCGCGTGCCGCCGCTCCGGGCACGCCCTTGGCGTTGCCCTCCCCGGCATTCCGACCGGCCCAGTCGGCCAGACGTTCCGTCGCGTCGGGCCTACGGTTCAAAACAACATCCTCGGCAAGTTCCAACAACTCCGGCTCTATTTCGCTGTAAATTTGCAGCATCCCGGCGTTCACGATCCCCATGTCCAGCCCGGCGCGGCGCGCGTGGTAGAGGAACACCGAGTGCATAGCCTCGCGCACCGCCGTCTTCCCGCGAAACGCGAACGACAGGTTGCTCACTCCCGCCGAGACACGCGCCCAAGGCAGGTTGGCCTTGATCCAGCGCGTGGCTTCAATGAAATCGACGCCATAGTTATCGTGCTGCGCGATGCCTGTGGCGACAGTCAGCACGTTGGGGTCGAAAATTATATCTTCGGGCGGAAAGCGGTTATTCACAAGCAGATTGTAGGCCCGCGCCGCAACCTCGATCTTTCGTTCGAAAGTGTCGGCCTGCCCACGTTCATCGAACAGCATCACCACCGCCGCCGCGCCGTAACGCCTCACCAGCGCGGCCCGCCGCAGGAACACTTCATCACCCTCTTTGAGCGAGATGGAATTTACGATACTCTTGCCCTGAACGCATTGCAGCCCGGCTTCGAGCACCTCCCACGACGATGAGTCGATCATCACCGGCACCCGCGCCAAGTCGGGCTCGGCGGCGGCCATCAGCAGGAACCGCCTCATTGCCTCCACCCCGTCTATCATTCCGTCGTCCATGCACACGTCCACCACCTGGGCTCCCTGCACCACTTGTTCGCGCGCCACGCCTATCGCCTCGTCCCACCTGCCCTCGCGAACGAGCCGTGCGAACCGTGCGGATCCGGCCACGTTTGCCCTCTCGCCGATGTTGATGAAATTGCTCTCGGCGGTGATCGCCAAAGGCTCCAGCCCGCTAAGCGTCGTAATGTGGTGCGACTCTGGCAGAGGTCTCGGCTGGTAGCGCGCCGCGAGAGCCGCCACGAGCCGCGTGTGGTCGGGCGTGGTGCCGCAGCAACCGCCCACGATGTTGGCAACTCCGCGCCGCAGGAACTCCTCGATATCGGCAGCGAACATCTCGGGCGTCTCGTCGTAACCGCCCGACAGATTGGGCAATCCGGCGTTGGGGTGGGTCGACACGCGGCACTCGGCCACCGCGGCCAGCCGCTCCAGATAAGGCAACATTTGTCGCGCCCCGAACGCGCAGTTCAACCCGATAGATAACAAACTGCCCGTGCGGCTCGCACCCGTGTGGGCGACAGAGGTATAGAACGCCTCCACCGTCTGGCCCGAGAGTATGCGGCCCGAGGTGTCGGCAATCGTGCCCGAAACCATGACGGGTACATCGCCGAGGCGCGAGATGGCAAACAACGCCGCCTTTGCATTCAGCGTATCGAAAACCGTCTCGACCAGCAGTACATCCGCGCCGCCATCAACAAGGCCGTGCGCCTGTTCGTAGTAGGCGTCGGCCAACTCGGCGAAAGTGACGTCGCGCTCGGCAGGGTCGTCGGCATTAGCCGCCAGGGCCGCCGTGCGATTCGTCGGACCCATAGACCCCGCAACGAACCGCGGACGCTCGACGGTCGAAAATTTATCCGCCTCGGCCCGAGCCAGCACCGCCGCCGCCCGGTTCATCTCATAGATATGCTCCTGTAACCCGTAGTCGGCCATCGAAATGGCATTGGCGTTAAAACTGTCTGTTGAAATTATGTCGGCGCCCGCTTCCAAATACTCCCTGTGTATGTCGGCTATGACGTCGGGCCGTGTGAGCACCAGCACGTCATTACAACCCTTTAGCGGCACCCGCCAGTCGGCAAAACGGCCGCCGGGGCCGCCGCGAAAATCCTCTTCCGTCAGGCCGCGACGCTGTACCATCGTTCCCATCGCACCGTCGAGCACCAAAATGCGCTCTCCGAGCACGTTGTGTATCGAACTCTTTCCCCCCATCTATTTCTCTACAAGTTCTATCTCAAAAAGTTTGTTCCAATTCTTGCCTGTCACGAATATCCGATCTCCCTCTGCATCCCACGCAATGCCGTTCATCACGTCGGTGTCGACGGTCATATCGAGCCTCGACATTATCCCGGTGAAGTCCACCATTCCCTCCACCCGTCCGTCGGCGGGGTCGATTATCACTATCTCGTTCTTGGCGTAGGAGTAGATGTTGGCCCACAGCCGTCCGTCGATCCACTCCAACTCGTTGAGGCTCTCCACGGGTCGCCCCTCGTTGCGCACAATGATGGTGCGCTCCACGGCGAACGTATCGGGATCGCGCACGGCAATGTTGGGTGTGCCGTCGCTCATGTATAGTTTCTCGCCGTCGGTGGCCAGGCCCCACCCTTCGCCGCGGTAGGTGAATTCGCCGAGAGGCTCGAAGGTATCGGCATCCCACACGAAACACCGGCCCGCCTGCCACGTAAGTTGGAATATGCGGTTGCCAATCTTCGCCGCCCCCTCGCCGAAGTAACGGTCTTCGAGGTCGATCTCGCGCGTCACCGCGCCCGTGGCAAGATCGACCCGGCGCAGGCGCGACCGCCCCCTCTCGCCGGTGCTTTCGTAAAAAGCTCCGGCGTGCCAAATCAACCCCTGGGTGTATGCTCCCGCATCGTGGGGATACTCGGCGACGATACGGTAGCCGTATCGGACAGGCGGCGGATCCTGCCGTTTTTTCGAGGCGCGATTGCCACATGCCACGAGACACACCGCGCAGAGAAGTATGGCGTATTTCATCATAAATTTTTGTTGTCAATTGACGTACAAAGGTAGCGTTTTTCCTCTACCTTTGCACTCTCTATAACGACACATTTCAACCATGCTGACACTGAAACTGATCCGCGGCGAGCGCGATAGGGTGATCGAGCGTCTGGCCGTCAAGGGATTCGACGCCGCGCCGGCGATCGAGAAGATCGAGGCGCTCGACGACCGCCGCAAAGCTATCCAAACCGAACTCGACGACCTGCTGAGGCAGCAAAACGCCGCCGCAAAAGAGATAGGCGCCCTCATGGGCCGCGGCATGAGGGCCGAAGCCGAGGCCGCGAAACAAAACGTGGCCACGCTCAAGGAGCGTTCGCGCTCGCTCGACGAAGAACTCAAAACCGTCGCCGCCGATCTTGAGAACACCATCGTGACCATGCCCAACCTCCCCGCCGACGCGGTTCCCGCCGGTCGCACGGCCGAGGACAACGTGGTGGTCAAGCTGCACGACGATTATACTCCCCCGGCCGAGGGCGCGCTGCCCCATTGGGAACTCGCCGCGAAGTACGGCATCATCGACTTCGAGTTGGGAGTGAAGCTCACCGGAGCCGGTTTCCCGGTCTACAAGGGCCGCGGCGCCGCACTTCAGCGCGCCCTCGTCGCCTTCTTCATAGACCGCAACACGGCCGCGGGCTACACCGAGGTCCAGCCGCCCGTTCTGGTGAACGAAACTTCGGCCTGGGGCACCGGCCAACTTCCCGACAAGGAGGGGCAGATGTACCACGCCACCGCCGACAACCTCTACCTCGTGCCCACCGCCGAGGTGCCCCTCACCAATATCTATCGCGACGTGATTCTGGAGGATCGCGACCTGCCCGTCGCCATCACCGCCTACACCCCGTGCTTCCGGCGCGAGGCGGGCAGTTACGGCAAGGACGTGAGGGGTCTCAACCGCCTGCACCAGTTCGACAAGGTGGAGATAGTGCGCGTCGAGCGGCCCGAAGACTCCTACGCCGCCCTCGACGGCATGGTGGCCCATGTCGAATCGCTGCTTCTCGCGCTCGGCCTGCCCTACCGCATTCTGAGGCTGTGCGGCGGCGACATGAGCTTCACCTCCGCCCTCACCTACGACTTCGAGGTGTGGTCGGCCGCCCAGGGGCGCTGGCTGGAGGTGTCGAGCGTGTCGAACTTCGAGTCGTTCCAGTCGAACCGCCTCAGGTTGCGCTACCGCGGCCCCGACGGCAGGCCCGCGCTGGCCCACACCCTGAACGGTTCGTCGCTCGCCCTGCCGCGCATAGTGGCGGCGCTGATCGAGAACTACCAGACCCCGGAGGGCATAGCGATTCCCGAGGCGCTGCGACCATACACGCGGTTCGATTCGATCTGAAAAGGGCCGGCCGGCCGGGCGTTCCGGCAGGAACGCCGACGGTTGCGGCCACCTCTTCGCCCCGGCTGCCTCCACGGCGGCGGCGGCGGCCCGTCAAGCCCGCGTTCGCGGGCTTTTTCTCATTTGTCGCCCGGCATATCCCGTGCGGGGCGCGGCCCCGCGCTCACTCCTGCGCCGGTTCGACCACGGCGGCCGTTGCGGATGCGGCGGCGACCTTACGGGCGGCGATCGCGGCGGCGGCCGCCGCTTTCTGCATGGCGCGCCACGTGTCGACGTCCACTCCCGCCGCGGCCGCGGCTTCCCCGGCCTCGCGCTCTTTCTTTGCGGCGGCGCGTCCGCGACGCTCGGCCACGATGTTCTCCGTGCGTTCGGCGATGGCGTTGATCTCGGCGATGAACGCCGCCCAGGGCGAATCGGCCGCGCCGCCCTCCACGATCTGGAGCGCGTCGACGCGGTCGGCCAGCGCGTACCACACCTCGCCTATCGCCAGCCTCACATCGCGCATCACGAGGCCCGAACGCTCCGTCGTCTCCTCGAAACGCTCGCGCATCAGCCTCTCGACCGTCACGTTGCACCTGTCCAGCTCGCCGATCCACCCCGTGAGGCCCAGCGCCTCGCAGTCGGCGGCGTGGCGGGTGGTCAACTCGACGAGCAGGTTGTAGACGGCGGCGGTTTCCTCGTCGTCGGCCTTGGCGGCCACGTTGCCATAGGTGTCGAACACGATGCCGACCCTCACGCCGGCCTCCCTCATCGCCGGATTGTAGTGGTCGCGGGCCGAGCGGACGGCGTTTGCCAGTCCGCGGAACACGCCGTCGCGCGCGCGGTCGGCGGCGGCGATCTCGGCGGTGCGGGCGCTCTTGACGATCTTCCTGAGCGCCTCGTCGAGGTCGGCGAAACGCGCCTCGAAGTCGGCGAAAACGGCCTCGACGCGGAGCGCGGCGGGCGTGGCGGCCCTCACCAGGTCGCGCACGCGGGTCATGAACTGGAAAAACTCGTCGTTGCGCAGTGAGGTCAGGTGTAAACGGTTAATTTTCATGGCTTTTTTGAATTATGAATTATTAATTATGAATTATTTGCTTGCAAATAATCACCGACCGAGCGCCGACCGTCGCCGCAGGCGGGGGAGGCATCTTGCGAGGGAGGTAATTATGAGTTATGAGTTGTTGCTAACCATTTAGCAACCATGAACGAGACTGTTTTTGCCATTGCTAACCGTTTAGCAACCACGAACGAGACTGTTTTCGCTGTTGCTAACCGTTTAGCAACCACAGGCGAGACCGTTTTCGCCGTTGCTAACCGTTTAGCAATCACGGACGAGACCGTTTTCGCCGTTGCTAACCGTTTAGCAACCACGAACGAGACTGTTTTTATTGTTGCTAACCATTTAGCAACCATGAACGAGACTGTTTTTGCCGTTGCTAACCGTTTAGCAACCACGGACGAGACCGTTTTCGTCGTTGCTAACCGTTTAGCAACCACCAAACGCAACGCCGCGCACCCCGAAACGGGACGCGCGGCGGGTAAACCGGTGTGCGTGGTGATGTATGCTGCGGCGGAAGTCATGCCGCGAAGATAAAAAATAGTTTCCGTTCCGCAAAACACCGCCCCGCGCGCAAAAAAGCCCTCTTCGCGATCTATGTGCGGGAGTGGACGTCAGCCAAGCCGCGCCGATCCGCCGGGATCCGTCGGGCCGGGGCCGTTGTTCCTGAGGAACAGCGCCGTGGCGTCGACCATCCTCCGGTCGCCCGCCGGGCCCTCCACGCGGTAGAACCGCTGATTGGTGCCGGGCGTGGAGAGTCCGCCGCGGGCGGGATCGTAGGGGCCGATCTTCACGTAGTCGAGATTGTCGAGGCACACCTCCGGCGAAAGGTTCTCCCGGCCGGAGTACCAGGCGGTCTTCAGTCCGGTCGCTTTCACGCGCGCCGCCAAACGGCCGACCACGGCCGGCTCGCCGTCGCCACCCATGAAAGCCACGCATGTCACCGACCCGCCGTAGCGCGCCAGCAACCCGTCGAGCAGCTCCTCGTCGAGCGGCTCGCCCGCCGCCTCGCGAAGATGGGGACTGTGGCACCCGGGGCAACGGTTGGGGCACCCGGAAAGATTCAGGGCGAGTGTCACCTCGCCCGGAACCTCCTGAAAAACTATATCGTAGCTTGCAAGCAGCGCCATGTCAACACAATTGAGTCGGGGCGGCGTAATGCCTCCGGGCGGCCTCCTTCTGGCGGGCGGCGGAGAAGTTGCTGACGCGCTTCATGTAGCCGATAATGCGCGTCAGGTAATCGAGGTTCTCCGAGCCGCACTTCGGGCACTTTGCGAGGCGGCGCTTGTCGATGTGCTCGCAGTCGTTGCACACGGTGTTGGGAATGTTGAACGTGAAGTAGTTGCAACCCTCCCGCGCCGCGACCTTCAGCAATTCGGCGTACTGCTCCTTCGTCAGATGCTCGTCGAGGTTCATGTGCAGCGCCGATCCGCCCGTCAGATGCTCGATATACTTGCGGCCGTGCATGCGGAACTTGTCGATAACGTTCAGCGAGGTGTCTTCCACAATGTAGAAGTAGCTGTTGTAGCAGTCGCGCCCCACCTTGTAGCCCGCCTCGCGGTCCCACTTGGCATGCTTGACGCCGACGTTCTCCGCCGGGATCATCTCGCAGTTGAACATCACGTCGGGCGTGCGGTACTTCTTGTTGTAGCGCTCCACCATACCGAGTATCTCCTGCGTGAAGGCGGCGTACCGGTCGTTGTCGCTGATCTCGATGCCGAGGAATTCGGCGGCCTCCACCAGTCCGTTAACCCCGATGGTGAGGTACTGCCGTCCGAGGTTGATATAGCCCGCGTCGAACAGCGGCAGCATCCCCTTGGCCTGCATGTCCTTCAGGTTCTCGTTGTAGGCGTTCTGCACCTTGTGAACGAGGTCGACCACCTCTTCGAGAAAGAATTGATAGGGTATCCCCTGCCGCGCGGCGTACTGTATGCAGCGGTTGAGGTTTATCGTCAGCACGCTCTTGGAGCCGGTGGAGATCCCCCCCGCACCGAGCGTGTAGCTGAACTCGTTGTCGGTGATCTCATTGCGCAGGCGGCAGCAGCTCGAAAGAGAATCCGCGTTGTCCGAAAGATATGTGAAGAACGAGTGCCCCTCGGCGTACATCCCGGCCGTAAAGTCGCCGTACTCCTTGTCCTTGGGCGCACCGTTCTCGGTGAGCAGCGCCATCGTTTCGACGGGGAAGGTGAGAACCGTCCGAAGCCGCTCGGCGTTGAACCAGCGCATGAACCGTTTCTGCAACCAGTTCAGCCCGTTCCAGTCGGGCGCGCTGCCGTCGGGGAAGACGAAGTTCTCGAACAGCGACTCGAAGTAGAAACGGTCGTAGTAGGAGATGTTCCAGAACACGGCCTGGAAGTTACGCGCCCCGGTGGGCTGGTTGATCGAGTAGACTATCTGTTCGAAGTAGTCGGTGATAACCTTGTCGAGCGACCGCGCCTTGAGCGACAGATCGACCTGCCGGTCGGGATCTTTCCAGTAGTCGGTGCCGAACTCCTTGCCGATAAAGTAGTTCATGTACATCAGGAACTCGGGCGTGGCGCAGGCGCCGCTCAGCATCGACGACACGATGAACACCATGTTGATGAACCCGCCGGCGAACGACTTGAGGTTGGTGGGCGCCTTCGAGTTGCCGCCTATGCCGATCGTGCCGCCGATCAGCCACGGATACATGGTGATCGAGGCGCAGTAGTTCGACAGCGACGTTTCGTCGTTCTTGTATACGAAGTGGTTGTTGAGCAGGTCGATATACTTGTCGCTCACCTCTTTTCCATACATCTCCCTGAGGCGGTCGGTAAGCATTCGCCGGTTGAGGCGGATGAAGTTGCTTTTGGGCAGTTCGCCTATGAGGGTCGCCATGTTTTTCTGTTCGACGTTGGCGTTCGCGTCGAATTTCGATCCGGTGGCGGGGTTCGGGGCGTCGCAGTAGTCCATCAGGAACTTCAGTTTTTCGGTCACCTCGCGATCCTCGGCGTGCCTTTGGCGGTAGATGATGTAGGCTTTCGCCACGGTGTAGTAGCGTTCGGCCATGAGAGCGACCTCGACCTGGTTTTGGATCTCCTCGACGGTCATTTCGCCGGTGATCGACACCCGCGAGAGGATGTTTGTGAGGACGTCCTGCGTGGCGAAGCTGCCCACCGACAGGAAGGCCTTCGCGATCGCGTTTTTGATCTTGTCCACTGAGAACGGCTCACGCTTGCCGTCGCGTTTGATGATGTAGGTTTCCATATTTCGTAACTTTGTTTTTGCATTCCGTCGGGCCGCGCGTCGGCCGGCTTTCCGCGACAGCTCTCCCCTCCCCTTTTCCCGGAGCGAATCGGCAACAAAGTTACCTCAACTTCCCGACGCGGGCCGGCACTCCGCCCCGAAGTTATCAACAAGTTATGCCCAATAAGCGTATCCGTCTGTGTAACAACGTCGCGGGTCCCGCCTCCCGCCGGGCGGGGGTTATGTCACCTGACAATGTGCCCTCCGACCCCTCGGCGGGGGTTGTGTCACCTGACAATGTGCCCCCCGACCCCTCGGTGGGGGTTGTGTCACCTGACAATGTGCCCCCCGACCCCTCGGCGGGGGTTATGTCACCTGACAATGTGCCCCCCGAGGCCTCGCGCCGGGTTGTGTCGGCTGACAATGCTCCCGCGGAACGCCCCCGCGGGCGACGGCTAATTGTTGGCAGCCATTTTCAGGGGACGGCCCGTGGACGACGGGGCCGGAACGCCGTTGACGTAGTGGTCCTCCACGAGTTCCACCCTGATGCCCTCGTGGGTGTAGAGGTTGATCTGGCGCAGGTTGTCCGCGCCCAGCTGGATGCCCGCGTTGCGGCACCCTTCGGGCAGCGTGCGTGTCGAGAGTATCCGCTGCGCCTCGTCCACGTCGCTCACCAGCAGACAGATGTGGTTCATCACCCCCCGCGCGCCCTGCGACGGCGGCGAGTCGTAGAGCATGTACTCGACGGTGTTGGGGCTGTCGGGCAGTTTCATGTGTACCCACTGCACGATGTCGGGCCTCATGCCCCCGCGCCACGTCTCGCGCAGGCCGATCACCTCGGTGTAGAACGGATTCACCTTGTCCATGTCGTCGACCATGAACCCGACGTGCCCCAGCCGGTCGGTGACGCGCCCCGCGGGCAGGTACTTGCCGTTGGTCGCGGCGATCATCCCGCCGGGAAGGTACTGCATGATCTCGAAAGTCACGCCGCCGGGCACGGGAACGAAAAAGTTGAGGTTGCCGGTGCGTCCGGGGCTGAGCGGCTCTTTGGGCACGTCGTAGCCACGCGCCAGCAGATAGCGCCGCCACGCCTCGGTGTCGTCGGTCTCAAGGCAGTAGTGCATGGCGTTGTTGCGCCTGTTTTCGGGATCGGGAAACAGCTCGATGAACTGCCGGTCGTTGAACTTGATGATGGTGCAGGCGGGGATCGACAAACCGTCGCCCGCGATCTCATAGCCGAGATAGTCGGTGAAGAAAGCGGCCGTGCGGGCCATGTCGCCGGTGTAGAAACAGGCGTGAGAGACACCGGTGATGCGTGGCCTTTGCGGTGTCTGGTGCGGTGTCTGGTCGCCCCCGGGGAGCTGTCCGGAAGCCTGTACGGATGTCGAAACCATAGCCAACAGCGATAAACAGGTCGGTAAAACGTTCTTTTTCATGATAACAAGGATTTGGATTCAGGTCCGCAAGATAGCAAAAAAACCTGCAACAACAAATCAGCCTCCGTGTAAGCTAGGGTCAACGCAT
>JAITWC010000027.1 GCA_031285485.1 Alistipes sp. | reverse complement strand
CGACAGGTTGCGTCCGTCGGTGTAGTTGTAGGAGCCGCTCACGATGAATCCCGCGCCGAGATCGGCCTTGGCCCGGAACGTTGCGCCCGCGACCCTCGAACGGTCGATGTTGGTGCGTTTCTTCACGGTGTGACTTGTCACTTTGTCGCCGTAGAGCTGCTGGTAGCGGGCGAGTTCGGCGTCTGTCACCTCGGTCGACACCGACTCGATCTTATCTCTGAGCGAGTTGATGTAGCCCGTGGCCGAGAGTGTGAGGCGGCCGGTCGTCCACTCGGCGTTCAGCGAACCGTAGTTGCTATTCTCGGGTCGGAGGTTTTCGTCGCCTATGGTGAGTTCACCCGCGCGGCTCACGAAAAACGTGTGGATGTCGCTCAGCGGCGGGGTCTTGTATCCGTTGGCGTAGGAGGCGCGAAGGCGCAGGGGACCCACCGAGAACATCAACGCCGCCGTGGGGGTGGCGTGGGTGCCCAACACCTCGTGATGGAGGAGCCTGCCGCCCACTATCGCCTGCCAATTCGGGACGATGCGTATCTCATCCTGCGCGAAGGCGGCCAGAGTGTGGTTGGAGACGTATGGGAATACGGAGTCGTCTTGAGTTATGAAGTCGCTGAGGCGGTCGTCAAGGTATTCGAGCCCGCCCGAGAGTTTGTGCGCCCCGAGGTTGAAGATCCCCTTCACCGTGGCCTGCGTGAAACCCGTGCGGAGGCGCGTCTGCCGATCGCCGGGTTTGAAGTCGCCGTTCCCGCGGGTGTATGCGTATGTCGAAGAGTAGTTGTCGGAGTGGAAGTCGGCCGTGAGCGAGAATCTCTGCGACACGGTGTAGCTCAGCCCCGCGCCGTAGGTATAGTTGCGGTGCAGCATGTTGTAGCTGTAGGAGGTTTCGCGACCGTCGTAGGAGAGGGGCCTGTCCTGCCGGTAGTCGTAGAACGACCCTTCGACCCAGGCGGCGAGGCGGTCGGTGAAGTCGTAGGTGAAACGCTGTGACACGTTGTCCGACCGCTGTGGGAACGAGGCGAGTTTGGTGGTGGGTACGAGCTCGTTCGAGGCGTTCTCCTCCATCGGGTTGAGCACCCAGCCGCCCTGCTGCTGTCGGGTGTAGGATGTGTAGGAACCGAAGCGGCCGGGCCTCACGTCGAGGTTCACTGAGTGCTCCGTGCGGCCGTGGCTGCGCACGCTCGAACGCGCGCCGAGATCGATGCCTCGCCGTCCGTCCTCGGTGATGATGTTCACCACGCCCGCGATGGCGTCGCTGCCATAAAGGGTCGAGGCGGCGCCGTCGAGTATCTCTATGCGGCGCACGTTGGCGATGTCAATGCGGCTCAGGTCGGGCGCGTCGTTGCCCGCGCCGATCATCCTCCGGCCGTTCACCATGAACAGGATGTACTTGCCTTCGAGACCGTTCATCGACATGGTGTTACCCATCGTCGACAGCGAAATGGTGGAGAACGACGGGTCGAGTTTCAACAGCGCGCTTTCGAGGGTTGTGATGCCCGAGGCGGCGAGTTCGTCGGCCGTGATGACCTTCACGGGAATTGCCGTTTCGCTGAGGCGGCTGTGCGTTCCGGTTCCGGTCACGACCACCGGGTTGATGGGATGTGCCGCGACGGTGATGTCGCGGCCGTGGCCCTGTTCGCGGACTGGCTGCTGTGCGGTTGCGGTCGTGGCCACGAAAGCGGCGATCACGGCCGGCAGGGTGTGGAAAAAGTACCTCATGGTTTGAGTAATGATAAAAAAAATCTGCGACGTGCGGCCTTGTCCCCGAGGCTCGCGTCGTCCCTAATTCGCCCAGGCAGGTTTCCTGACTTGGCCCCGAACGGATGCCGCCTTCCCGTTGCGCCGCAGCGCCGATAGTGGCTTGTTTTGATCGCATCCGTCGTGATGACGGGCCTTACAGTAGCGGGCACTGCTCCGGATTCCCACCGGATTCCCTATTCTATGCCGCCGCAAGCGGTTGCGGGGCATCACCTTGACGCGGGACAAAGGTAGGAAAAGACCTCGTAAAAACGGCAAAATGCGGCTAAAATGAGTTAAGTGTTTGTGGTGCAGGTTTGTTAGGCGGTATTGTTCGGTGTTCTTCTTCGGATCGAAAAGCATACAGGGGTAGCAGATTTGGGCAGAATGAGGTAATTTAACTGACCGTCAGTGCAATATGTGTTTTGGTGCATGATTTTTCCACTTGCGAGAAAACGCCTGAAAGCAGATTTGCGCAGGCTGTACGTTTCCAAATCGTTACCCGAAGCGAGGCGAAACTTTTTGTAACGGGTTCTTATGTAGGCTTTTGCGTCGTTTTGCATAGTGTCAAATAACTTGGTTAGTAGTAATTTTGTCCCATTCAAAAAACCAAGTTATGAGGAGTACATTTAAGGTGCTGTTCTTCGTGAACGGCAGTAAGGAAAAGAACGGTGTGGTGCCCATCATGGGGAGGATCACCATCAACGGGCAGGTCGCCCAGTTCAGTTGCAAGCAGAGTGTCCCACTTTCCCTGTGGGATGCCAAGGGCAACCGTGCCAAAGGCAAGGGCGAGGAAGCCCAACGGATCAA
>JAITWC010000185.1 GCA_031285485.1 Alistipes sp. | reverse complement strand
AGTGATTCGGCATTCTAAAACGAAATGAATCGAATAAAAACAGTAAATTTGCATCATGGATTTCAAACTTGTTTCGGACTACAAACCCACGGGTGACCAACCCGAGGCGATAGAGGGATTGTTGCGTGCAATAAGAGGTGGGGCGCAACACTCCACGCTGTTGGGAGTTACCGGATCGGGTAAAACATTCACCGTGGCCAACGTCATAGCGTCGCTCAACCGGCCCACCATAGTGCTGAGCCACAACAAGACCCTCGCCGCGCAACTCTACACCGAGTTCCGCGGATTCTTCCCCGACAACAGCGTCGAGTATTTCGTGTCGTACTACGACTACTACCAGCCCGAAGCCTATCTGCCGTCGAGCGACACGTACATAGAGAAAGACCTCCAGATCAACGACGAGATAGACAAGCTGAGACTGCGGGCCACGGCGTCGCTCATCTCGGGTCGGCGGGATGTGATCGTCGTGGCTTCGGTGTCGTGCATCTACGGCATGGGCAACCCCGAGGATTTCGAGGCCAACATGGTGGAGCTGCGCACGGGACAGATAGTGAGCCGCAAAAAACTGCTCTACAACCTGGTGGACATACTCTACACCCGCACCGAGCGCGACCTCACCCCCGCCACCTTCCGCGTTGGGGGCGAGTCGATCGACATAATGCCCGCATACGGGGAGAGCGCGGTGAGGCTCGATTTTTTCGATGACGAGATCGAGACCATCACCCGCATCGATCCCGCCACCGGACAGAGGTTCGAGCGGATGGAGTCGGCGCGCATCTCGCCCGCGAACCTGTTCGTCACCACGCGCGAACGCACTGTTGAAGCCGTCAAACATATACAGCTCGATCTGGGCGAACAGGTGAAGTTCTTCGAATCGCAGGGACGACACGCCGAGGCGCAGCGGCTGAAGCAGCGAACGGAGTACGACCTTGAGATGATCAAGGAGTTGGGCTACTGCTCGGGCATCGAGAACTACTCGCGTTATTTCGATGGTCGGCGTCCCGGCCAGCCGCCGTTCTGTCTGCTCAACTACTTCCCGAAGGACTATATGATGGTGATCGACGAGAGCCACGTGACGCTGCCGCAGGTTCGCGCTATGTACGGCGGCGACAGGGCGCGCAAGGAGAACCTCGTGGAGTACGGTTTCCGCCTCCCCGCGGCGCGCGACAATCGGCCGCTCACGTTCGACGAGTTCGAAGCGATTGCCGGCACGTCGATCTACGTGAGCGCCACACCCTCCGACTACGAGTTGATGAAGTCGGAGGGGATGGTGGTCGAACAGGTGGTGCGCCCCACGGGGGTGGTCGACCCGCCGATACAGGTGCGCGTTACCGACAACCAGATCGACAACCTGATCGAGGAGATCCAACAGCGCGCCGCGATCGGTGAGAAGGTGCTGGTGGCGACGCTCACGAAACGCATGGCCGAGGAGCTGTCGAAATACTTCGACCACATCGGCATACGCAATCGCTACATCCACTCCGAGGTAGAGACTTTGGATCGGATCCGGATTTTGGAAGACCTGCGGGCCGGGTCGTTCGACGTGCTGATAGGGGTCAACCTGCTACGCGAGGGTTTGGATCTGCCCGAGGTGTCGCTCGTGGCAGTGATGGACGCCGACAAGGAGGGTTTTCTGCGCAACACCCGCTCCATAACCCAGATCGCGGGCCGCGCCGCGCGCCACGCCGACGGCAACGTGATACTCTACGCCGAGCGGCGCACCGACTCGATCCGCGAGGCGATAGCCGAAAGCAACCGGCGGCGCGAGAAACAGATCGCCTGGAACATGCACAACAACATAGTGCCCCTTGCCGCGCAGAAAAGTTCGCGCGGCAACATCCTCGTAAAGAGCGCCTCGGGACCCGCAGACGATTTCGCCTACGATTTCGCCGCCGGAACCGACGCCCCCCGCATAGCCGCCGACGTGAAATCGGTCTACTCGGCTGACAACCTCGAATCGCAGATCGCCGAAGCCCGCCGCCGCATGGAAACCGCCGCCCGCGAACTCAACTTCACCGCCGCCGCCAGCTGGCGAAATATAATGTATGCTTTACAGGAAAAGCTAAAAGGTTAAGCCCATGTCTCCGTCCCGTTACCTTACCCGTTTCGTCGACAGTTTCTACTGGAAACCGTTTCGCGCACTGATGCCCCTGCAAACTTTTCGTTATCTGGCGTGCGGGGGGATCAACTGGATCGTCACGACGGTCTGTTTCTGGGCGGCGTTCAACTTTTTGTTCGTCAAACAGAACGTCGACCTCGGTTTTCTGGTGGTCGCATCGCACACGGCGGCGCTGGCGGTGGCATGGCCGATCTCCGTCGGGTTGGGTTTCTGGATGCAGAAGAACGTCAGTTTTCAGGGCTCGCATCTGCGCGGCCGCACACAACTGTTTCGTTACTTCCTGAGCAACCTTGTCGCCATCGTGATCACCTGGTTGCTCGAAAAACTGTTCGTCGAGGTTTGTCACATCTACCCCACGGTCGCGTTTACGATAATCTATCTCACGACCGCCATCCTCGGCTTCCTCGTGCAAAAGCACTTCACCTTCCGCGGCGCCTCAAAAGAACAGTAACTTTAACTTACTGTTCGTATATCCAGAGGTCGAGGTCCCGGTAGAGGTTCATTTTGCCTGAAGCTTCGCGACGGGTGGCGGTTTGGATTATGCTTACCAGGTAGAGGCCCTTCGAGGCGTCTGCGATCTTGCGCGGCGTCAATTCGGGGTATTCGCGCTTGAGGCGGGCGATGAAGTTGTCGGCGTTGCTCTCGATGGAGAACGCGCCGGCAATGACGTGGAAACGCTCATTCGACGCCACTGCCGCGGCTTCGGCTGCCGTGACGGCCGCGCGGGCTGCCTCGACCGAGGCGAGGGGGTCTTCGGCCGGTTTCGACGTCGGAGCAGGTGCGGGTTCTGTGGTCGTGGTCGGTGCCGGGAGGACGACTCCGACATTGTCGCCGCCTGTCGCGCCACCGAATGCACCTCTCTTGCACAACATAACTCCGACCGCGACGAGCGCCGCCAAAATGATCGCGATCACGATCCATACCCATGAGGGGGTCGATTTTCTTCCTGTTTCCATTGTTACAACATCTTCTTCCATGGGGTTAAGCGCGTTGTGGAGCACCGGGCCGACAATAAATCCTCCCTGTTCG
>JAITWC010000165.1 GCA_031285485.1 Alistipes sp. | reverse complement strand
TTGGCCTCGTTGACGATAAACACAAAGGCGTCGAGGGCGATGGGCGTCTCGACGAGCGTCACGCCCGCCTCGTCGGCGTGTGCCTTCTCCTCGGGCGAGGGACGGCTCGACACGACGATAATATCCGCCTCGCCGTCGACGAGGTTCATGAACGCGCCGTGGGTTCGCGAATTGGGGATGCGTTCCCGCAAAAAGTCGTCAAAAGCACTGTACTCATCCCAATTCTCAAATTGCTCGTAATCCGCAAGTACCACGCGCTCTCCGCCACCTATCGACTCTGACCATACATAGTCGACCCCCAATAGCTTGCAGGCGATCATCCGGTTCAGCGCCCACGTGGCGGTGGCGCCGTCGACCCTCGGATAGTTCTCCATCGAGAGGCCCTCGATGCCGACGAATTCCTCCGGCTCCGGCTGCGGTACGTCGTCTTTGCCGCAGCCAACGCACACGGCGGCCGCGCCCACGAGCGCGAATGTCATCAGTTTTTTCATGGTTGTGTGAATTTGTCAAGTCGTAACCACATCGTGTTTCAGAACCGCCAGCCCGCGCCGAGCGAGATGGCGCGGTTCTTGTTATCCTCGTCCCTATTGACCTGTCTCAGCAGCCCGAAGTTGCAGCGGGCGGAGAGGTCTAAGCGGTCGGTGAGTTTGCACGACAGGCCGACGAGGAACGCCGCGTTGTAACCCCGGAAGTCATCGCGCAGAGTGCGACCATCCTCATTCGCTCCCCGTAACATATAGCCTACCTGCGGCCCGAAGTCGATGCTGAAGCCGCGCCGTACGGATAGACTTTCCCGAGCGCCGACAGGACGAGGAAGTCGAGGTTGTTCTTGTGGTCGGTGTCGCCGCGGTGGTATCGGTTTCCCATCTGCGAGTAGAGCAGTTCGCCCTGCACGCCGAAGAAGTCGTCGAGCACCTTATCCGCGAACACGCCCGCGTGGAAGCCTGTCCGAAAACCCGTTCCGATGTTGTCCCCGCCGCCGGGCAGAGTCTCCACTCCGGTGATCCACGCAAAGTTCACGCCCGCTTTCGCGCCCCATTCGAATCCCTGCGCCTGTGCGCCCGTCGCGGCCATTGTCAGGGCCGCCGCCGCCGCGAATATACATACTTTTCTCATCGTTGTGTTTGTTTATTAAACGTTGATTGTCGGGTGCGAAAGTACGAAATTACCGCTTTTTTCTTAATCCACTGTCGCATTGGTCGGGAAATAATACATTCCGACTTGCTTTCAAGTTGAGTGGTGTATACACCTGACGGCAAATGTAACACGTTTTGGTGTCCCGAAAACGTTATGGGGGGGTCATACGGTTATCGTGAGGTTATCGTAAGCGAGGTGAACGCCGTCAGGCAGCTTGGGTTCGATGTCGGCGTAACGGCCTAGGCGGTGGGCCATGTGGGTGATGAAGGTCCGGCGCGCACCGGCCCTGCGGCCCAGGTCTATGGCCTGTTCGAGATTGAAGTGCGAGATATGGGGTTTGTGGCCCACGGCGTTCACCACCAGCGTGTCCACACCGCGCAGTTTCTCCACCTCGGCGTCGTCGATGTGGTTGAAGTCGGTAATGTAAGCCAACCCACCGATCCGGAAACCGGTTACCGGGAGTTTCATGTGCAGGCCGTTTATCGGGATAACCTCGACACCTTTGACAGAGAACGGGCCGTCGGGTATGGTGTGGAGCGCGATCTCCGGCGCACCGGGATAGGGATGGGCATCGAAAACGTAGGCGTAGTCGCGCCTCACCGACTCCTGCACCCGCTCCGTGGCCCAGATGTCGATCGGGGTCTGTCCGAAATAGTTGTACGCCCTAACGTCGTCGATGCCTCCGGTGTGGTCTTTGTGTTCGTGGGTGAGCAGGATCGCGTCGAGCCTTCGCACGTCGGCCGCCAGCATCTGCCCGCGGAAATCGGGCCCGGCGTCGATCACGATATTGAGCGGCCCGCCATCGGGCGCGCACCCGGAATCACCATCGGCCCCACGCCCGACCCGCACCAGTGCCGAGGTGCGCAGGCGCTTGTCGCGCGGATCGGTCGACCGGCACACCTCGCAGTCGCACGCTATCATCGGCACCCCCTGCGAAGTGCCCGTTCCAAGAAAAGTCAGTTCCAACATCCCGCAAAGGTAGCGCAAGACCTCGTAAAAACTGTTATCTTTGTTGAGTGTCTGTTTTATTTCGCGGTGAATTTCATGTCTTCGAGCCACTTTAGGAGAAGCGTCTTCCACACCTCGTGGTAGCGGAACGAGGGGCGGTAGCCCCAGCCGTGGCCGCCCGTGGGAAAGATGTGCAGTGCCGCGGGGATCCTGGCCTCCTTCAGCGCGGTGTATAGCGCCACGCTGTGGGTCGGAGGCACGACTCCGTCGTCGTCGCTGTGGAAGAAGATCATCGGCGGGGTGTGTTCGTTCACCTGTTGGTCGGCCGAGTAGCGGGCCGCAGCCTCGGGATTACCGGCCGCGCGCCGTCCGCCCCACTGGACGACGGGATAGAACAACACCGCGTAGTCGGGATGTCCCGCCTCGTCTTCATATAACGTCGAGGTGATCGCCGCGAGGTGTCCCCCGGCCGAACTGCCCGAGATGCCCACCTCGGCGGGGTCGACCCCCCACTCGGCGGCACGCCTGCGCACGATGCGCAGCGCCTCCCGCGCGTCGGCGATCGGAATATCCTGATTGCCGTTGGGCATGCGATACTTCAGCACCACTCCGGTGACGCCGTTCCGGGCGAGCCACCGGGCAATGTCGTGTCCTTCGTGGTCGATCGCCAACACCGAGTACCCGCCGCCGGGACAGATCACCAGTGCGGTGCCGGTGTTTTTGGCCGAATCGGCCGGGTAGACCCACATCGTCGCCGCGTGGGAGTTGGTTATGTATCCGTTGCTGTCGGGAGGCTCGGGTCCCGTGAGGCCATTCTCGACGGGCGGGCCCGCGGGCCACACAGGGATCACGACCGGCTCCTGCGCGGCGACAGCGAGTGCCACGCACAGGGCGGCAAGGGTTAAAACAAAACGTTTCATAGTCGTTGGCATTAATTAATGGTAAGTGCGATCTGCGTGAAAGAGTGTGCCGGGAAGGAGTGTTCGAGTACACCTCCGCGCACGTTCACCCGACGTTCCGCGGGCTGATACCTGTCGCGGTCGGCGTAGGTGAAGTCCACCCCGAGTTCACCGGTGATGGTGGTGACCCTGGCGCTGCCGGTGAAGGCCGCCGCGGCGCTGTTCTCGATGCGGGCGGTGACGGCGGAGTCCTGATGGCGGTTGACGACGTTGACGTAGACCGTCCGGCCATCCTCGGCCAACACGCCGGTGACGTCGAGATAGGGAATGTTCTTGAAGCGGGTGGCGTCGAAGGTGTCGCCGTCCACGAAAACGTCGACAGACGAGCCGCGGCAGTTACCCGACACGAGTTTCCACATCCACCAATGCGGCGAGCGGTAGAGGTTTCCGGTGGCGGCGTCTCGCGACACGAGGCCCGTGAGCATGGTGTAGTTGGCCATCTTCACGAAGTCGGCGTGGCGGATGAACGAGTTCAGGCACATGGCGTTGGCCAGCACCCTGTTGATGCCCACGCCGCGGCCGGCCCACTCGTCGACCGACAGCTTGAGCGGCGTCGCCTCGGGCTTTGTCCAGCTCTGCTGCGCCACCATGCCTTTGGGCACGGTGATCTTCTCCTCGAAGTCCATGGCGGCCTCGCCAAAGAAGTGGTAGTGATCGGTGGGTATGTTCTCGCCCCAATAGCGGTGTATCGACAGATAGTCGGCCACGCCGGTGAAGGCGCCGATCACCTTGCGGTTCCATTCGAGCCACCCGCCCGAGGGTTCGTAATACGACGAGCCGTTGGCCACGAGCCTGATCGACCGGTCGACATTCCTGAGAGCCTTCGCGGCTTCGAGAGCTGTCTTCACGTAGTCGTCGGCGTTCTTGTGGCCGTTGATCCAGGGCTGCCCGTCGATCTCGTTGCCCAGGTCCCAGATGCGGATGTTGTGGGGTTCGGGATAGCCGTTCCCGACGCGCAGGTCGGAGAAGTAAGTCCCGCGGGGCACGTTGCAGTACTCCACCCAGTAGGCGGCGTTCTGAATGTCGCCGAGGCCGAGGTTGATGCAGGCGACGTTCTCCACTCCGAGGGCGCGCCCGAGGGCCACCCACTCGTCGGTGCCGACGTGGTTGGTGTCGAACCCTCCCCAGGCGAGGTCTTTGCGCACCGGGCGCCGGTCTTTAGGGCCGACGCCGTCCTGCCAGTTGTAGCTCGACAGGTAGTTGCCGCCGGGCCAGCGCATGTTTGTGATGTTCAGCGCGCGGATCTCCTCGATGACGTCGATGTTGAATCCGTCCCGGTTGGCGCGCGGCGACGACGGGTCGTAGAGCGGGCCGTAGAGGTTGTTGACGATCGGATGCTCGGTGTCGCGTCCGATGGGCTCCATGAATGCGCCGTAGATCATGGAGTCGATCCGGTCGATCACGCGGTCGGTGTCGATCCTGATGTTGGTGACACCGTTCTGGGCGGCTCCCGCGAGGGGAAGCGCCGCGAGGGCAAGGGTTAAGATCTTTTTCATACGTAAAATTTCCATTTAAAATCCAAACAAGTTGGAAGGTTATTTTCCAGTTAATTTTGTTTTGTAACTTTGTGTCAGGATGTTAAGAGGAGGCAGGCACTGCTGGGGAGCAACCTGTCAAGCAATAA
>JAITWC010000128.1 GCA_031285485.1 Alistipes sp. | reverse complement strand
CCGGGCGAGGCCGACACCCGCATCACCCTCGCGGTGGACACCTCGGGCGGTCTCGTGGCCGAGGCGTTCTCCATCGAACCCGTCGGCGGGCGCATAACCATCACCGGCGGCGACGACCGGGGGCTGATCTACGGCGCGCTGTCGCTGGCCGAAGACGTGCGCAACGGAGTGACGTTGCGCCGGGCCGTGGCGCGTAGCGAGGCCCCCAAGCTGATGCTCCGTGCCGTGAAGTTCGACCTGCCGTGGGATACCTACCGCCACAGCGAGGCGCTCGACATTCACGATGAAACGTGCCGCGACCCGCGGTACTGGGAAGCGTTCCTCGACATGATGGCCGAGAACCGCCTCAACAGCCTCTCGCTGTGGAATCTCCACCCATACCCCTTCATGATAATGCCCAAAAACTATCCCGAGGCAAGCCCTTTCACGCCCGAGGAGTTTGCCGTGTGGCAGAGCCTGTTCCGCTCCATCATCGACATGGCCGTCGAGCGGGGCATCGAAACCTACCTCATTCCGTTCAACATATTCGTGACGCCCGAATTCTCGCGGGCCCACAACGTGGCGATGGACAATCTCCACCACGACTTCTACGTGCGGGGCGAGACCGCACAGATCGTGAAAGACTACACCCGCGAGTGCGTCACCCAGGTGTTGCAGGAGTACCCGGGGCTCACCGGTTTAGGCCTCACCCTCGGTGAGGGGATGGGCGGAATGACGCCGCAGGAGCGCGAAGACTGGATGACCGAAACCATCATCGAAGGTATGCGCCAGGCGGGCCGCCCATCGAAACTCGTTCACCGGGTGCCCTTCTCCAGCACCACCGAGTCGGTGGGCGTCACCAGCGTCGAGACCGAGCGCCTGACACGCGCCACGATCGAACGCGAGGCCGCGATGGGTTTCAGCAACGGCCCCATCTTCGCCGACTTCAAGTTCAATTGGTCGCACCCACTCAACACCACCCGGCTCATAAAGGTTCACGGGGGCCCGCTCTACGACACCTATTTCAACCCCGTGTCGGATGTGTATAAAGTTACCTGGACGGCGCGCAACGAGGATATCTTCTGCCTGAGGTGGGGAGTGCCCGAGTTCGTGAGGGCCCACATCAAGGCCAACTCGCCGCCCTACGTGGGAGGCTACTTCATCGGCTCGGAGACATACATTCCCGCCAAGGATTACTTCACGGCCGACATGACGAACGCCAACTGGCGCTGGGCCTTCGAGCGTCAATGGTTGTACTACAAGCTGTGGGGCCGCCTGCTCTACGACAGCGACACGCCCGACGAAGTGTTCGCCGCCGAGTTCACGCGCCGTTACGGGCGCGACGGGCGCCGGATGTTGGAGGCGTCATCGCTGGCTGGCACCACCCCGTTGATGTTCGGCTCGATGATCGACTGCGGCTGGGACTTCACGCTCTACTCCGAGGGGATGATGGCGCTCCGCTCGCGCGGCCGCGAACAGCGCGAGGGCTATCCGAGGGTCGAGTACGTCTCAATCGACCGGCTTATCGACCAGGCGCCTATGGACACGACGTTCGCGAGCGTTGCCGCTTACGTCGAGCACACGCTAGCGGGCGGCTCGTTCCCCGCCGATCGCACGACTCCCGTGCAGGTGGCTGAGAAGTTGGAAACCAATGCCCGTGCCGCTTTGGAGCTTGTGAAGAATATCAATCCGGCGCGCAACGACAATCCGGCGTTCCTGTACGAGGTTTCCGACATTCGCGTGTGGGTAAATCTCGGTCTGCACTGGGCTTCGAAGATCCGCGGCGCCGTGGCACTTGCCACCTACCGCGCGAATGGTGACACCACACAGCAACAGGCCGCCATAGAGCACCTCACCCGGGGTCTCGAATATTGGGACGAAGTGGTGGCGATCACCCGCCCGCTCTACCTCGAAATGCCGCTCACCCACCTCAGCGAACAGGGCGGGCCGCGGAGTATCGAGAACCGCTACCTGAAGTTCCACTGGGAGTCGATCCGTCCCGACGTCGCCCGCGACATTGAGATTGCGAGACAATAGTTGAAACTTGATATCCGGCGACCGGGGTGCGATAGTGCCCCGGTTGCTGTTTTTTTATTTACCTTTGCGACGTAACGACAACCTTGTGAATTATGACAGATCTGGCAATTATAGGTGGCGGCCCGGCGGGATACGTGGCGGCCGAAAGGGCGGGAGCGGAGGGGCTCTCGGTGGTGCTGTTCGAGAAAAACGCGCTCGGTGGCGTGTGCCTCAACGAGGGGTGCATCCCCACCAAAACGCTGCTTTACAGCGCAAAGACTTATGAGAACGCGCTCCATGCCGACAAGTACGGTGTGTCGACCGAGGGGGTCGGGTTCGATTTCGCTAAGATAGTGGCGCGCAAGAACAAGGTGGTGCGGAAACTTGTGGCCGGTGTCGGCGCTAAGATGAAGGCCCACAACGTGACGGTGGTCAAGGGCGCGGCAATGGTACAGGGCCGCGGTCCGGAAGGGATCACGATAGAATGCGAGGGCGTTACCTACACATCGAAGAACCTGCTGATCTGTACCGGCTCGGAGGCATTCACCCCCCCCATCCCAGGGTTGGAAGAAATTGGCGAGCGCGTGGTAACGGCCCGTGAAATGCTCGAACTGAAGGAGCGGCCCGAAAGTGTGGTGATAATAGGCGGAGGGGTGATCGGCATGGAGTTCGCAAGCCTCTACAATTCGCTTGGGACACGGGTGACAGTGGTGGAGATGCTGCCCGAGATTCTCGGCGGCATGGATGGCGAGATTGCCGCCGTGCTGCGCGAAGTGTACTCGAAGAAGGGTGTCGATTTCCGCCTCGGCTGCCGTGTGACCCGCCTCGCAGAAAACAAAGTTTTCTGCGATTCCCCTCCCTGCGAAGGAGAGGTAGCAGATGCGGTAGTATCTGACGGGGTGGTAGAAGGAGATAAAATCCTCGTAAGCATAGGCCGCCGCCCCGTGACAAAAGGCTTCGGCCTTGAGACACTCGGAGTGGAACTCGATCGCGGAGGAATAAAGGTCGACGGACAGATGAGAACCAACATCCCCGGAGTGTGGGCCGCGGGCGACGTGACCGGATTCTCGATGCTGGCCCACACTGCGAGCCGCGAAGGCGAGGTGGTGGTGGCCAACATAGCAGGCCGTGCGGAAACCATGCGCTACGATGCCGTACCGTGTGTTGTCTACACGAATCCCGAGATCGCGGCGGTGGGGCTGACGCTCGACGTAGCAAAAGCCAAAGGCATCGCAGGTGCACGCGAGCTGAAACTGCCGATGGCCTACTCGGGCCGTTTCGTAGCCGAGAACGAGGGGGTCAACGGCATTTGCAAGGTAGTGGTCGGCGAGCACGACGAGGTGCTGGGCGTCCACCTTATGGGTGGACCCGCGGGCGAGATGATCTGGGGCGCGAGCCTCGCCATCGTGCGCGGCATGACCGTGCGCGAACTGCGCGAGGTGATCTTTCCCCACCCCACCGTGAGCGAAATCATCAAGGAGACACTCTTCGAGTCGTAAATTATGAAACACCCATGACGTTACAAGTCGCCAAAGAGCACGTGAAAATCGCGGGATTCACGACCTGCACAGCCCGTGCAACGACCAAAACGCGAGTTTCACGGCTTGCACGGGTTGTGCAACGGCCAAAACGCGGGATTCACGACTTGCACGGGTTGTGCAAACACCAAATAATGAGATTCACCGCTTGCGGAGCGTCTGTGACGACACACATTGATTTATTTACGTATGAAACGCGGGTGGTCTGTGGCTCGCTTTGCACGTCGTCACATAAGGCCACCTGCGAGGCCGACATCCACAAACTGGTGCCCCGCGACTTTGCTCAAAACCCCGTCATCATTTGGTCATGAGTTCGCCTTTCGGAAAAACATTTTACCTTTGCGGTTTCGATCCTAAATTCCGCTAATCGTTTCATTACACAGCAAAATGCACTCACCCAGAGGTTCGTTCACAAGCCGTTTCGGCGCCACGGTCGCGGTAGGCGGCTCGGTGGTGGGGCTGGGTAATATCTGGCGTTTCCCGTATGTGGCGGGCGAGAACGGCGGGGCGGCCTTCATCGTGGTGTACATCCTGATGAGTTTTCTGGTGGCGGT
>JAITWC010000077.1 GCA_031285485.1 Alistipes sp. | reverse complement strand
AGTGCAAATGCAGAAGATACGCAACATCGCCATCATCGCCCACGTCGACCACGGCAAAACAACCCTCGTCGACAAAATGATCTACCAGGGCGCGCTCATGCGCGCAAGCCAGGCTCCGGCCGGCGAACTAATCATGGACAGCGGCGACCTCGAACGCGAGCGCGGCATCACAATCCTGTCGAAAAACGTGTCGGTCAACTACAAGGACTACAAGATAAACATAATCGACACACCCGGCCACTCCGATTTCGGGGGCGAGGTCGAGCGCGTGCTGGGCATGTGCGACGGGGTGCTGCTGCTCGTCGACGCGTTCGAGGGTACAATGCCCCAGACCCGGTTCGTGCTGCAAAAGGCGCTGGCCCTCGGCAAGAAACCCATCGTGGTCATCAACAAGGTCGACAAACCCAACTGCCGACCCGAGTTTGTACACGAACAGGTCTTCGACCTCATGTTCGACCTCGACGCGACGGAGGAACAGCTCGACTTCCGCACCATCTACGGCAGCGCCAAGCAGGGATGGATGTCGCACAAGCTCTCCGAGCGAACCGACAGCATCATCCCCCTGCTCGACGCCATCATCGACGACATTCCCGCGCCCGCGGTGCAGGAGGGCACTCCGCAGATGCTCGTCACCTCGCTCGAATACTCGTCCTACGTAGGCCGCATAGCGGTGGGCAAACTCACCCGAGGGGTGCTGCGAAGCGGACAGGGAGTGACCCTCGCCAAGCGCGACGGACACACGATGGTCAAAACGCGCATCAAGGAGCTGATGGTGTTCGACGGGCTGGGCAAATCGAAGGTCGACGAGGTGCTGTGCGGCGAGATCTGCGCACTGGTGGGCATCGACGGTTTCGAGATCGGCGACACCGTGTGTGACCTCGACGCCCCCGAAGCTCTGGAACCCATCGCGATCGACGAACCCACCATGTCGATGCTCTTTACGATCAACGACTCGCCATTCTTCGGACGCGACGGCAAGTTCGTCACCTCGCGCCACCTCAAAGAGCGGCTCGACCGCGAACTTGAGAAGAACCTCGCCCTGCGCGTCGTGCCAGGAACCGGTGCCGACTCGTTCGTGGTGTTCGGCCGCGGCGTGCTGCACCTGTCGGTGTTGATCGAAACCATGCGGCGCGAGGGCTACGAAATTCAGGTGGGCCAGCCGCGGGTGATCGTCAGGGAGATCGACGGCGTGAAGTGCGAGCCGGTCGAGGAACTCACGATCGACCTTCCCGAGGAACACTCCGGCCGCGCCATCGAGATGGTGACCCGCCGACGCGGTACGCTGCTCAAGATGGATACCCACGGCGAACGGACGCGGTTGGAGTTCGACATACCGTCGAGAGGCATCATAGGTCTGCGCAGCGGAATGCTCACCGCAACCGCCGGAGAGGCCGTCATGGCACACCGCATGAAGGGTTTCGAACCGTGGAAAGGCGACATCGAGATGCGCACCGCAGGCTCGCTCATCGCAATGGAGACCGGCCAGGCATACGCCTACGCCATTAACAAGTTGCAGGATCGCGGCAGGTTCTTCATCCCCCCCGGCGAGGATGTCTACGCCGGTCAGGTGGTGGGCGAGAACACCCGCAGCGAAGACATGGTGGTGAACCTCACCAAGAGCAAGAAACTTACCAACATGCGCGCCAGCGGCTCCGACGAGAAGATGTCGATCGCCCCGCCGGTGCTCTTCTCCCTGGAAGAGGCTCTCGAATACATCAAAGAGGACGAATACGTCGAAGTAACCCCCCACTCGATGCGCCTCCGAAAGATACTCCTCGACGAGAACGAACGCAAACGCGCCGCGAAATAGAAAAACGCCCCGTGGTTCGTGGCACTGAAAAAGTCCTCTAAGTTTTTAGGACAGTCCGTGTATGTTCGTATCGGAAAACAAAGGCGAAAACGACTGCGACCAAGAGGGCGTACCCGGCGAAGATGTACCACGACGTGTGCCAACCCGCAACCTGTGACGCGGCGGCGGACTGCGAGAATACCAAACGATCGACCACCGCCTGTGCGCCCAGAGTGCCGAGCGTCGCCCCCACCCCGTTGGTCATCATCATGAACAGACCCTGCGCGCTCGATCGTACCTGCGGGTCGGTCTCGGTGTCGACATACAGCGAGCCCGAGATGTTGAAGAAGTCGAACGCGATGCCGTAGACCAACATCGACAGCACGAACATCCACACCCCGCCGCCGGGATTGCCCGCACCGAAAAGCCCGAATCGCAGCATCCAAGCAAACATCGCGATCAGCATCACCCGCTTGATACCGAGGCGGCGCAGGCAGAACGGTATGAGCAGTATGCAGAGCGTCTCCGAGATTTGCGACAGCGAGATCAGCGCGTTGGCGTTCGCCGCGCCCCACGTGCCAGAGTACTCGGGGATCCCCTCGAACGCGCCGATGAACGGATTGGCAAACGCGTTGGTGATCTGGAGCGACACGCCCAGCAGCATCGAGAAGATGAAGAACACCGCCATCTTGCGCTGCCCGAACAGCCGGAAAGCGTTGAACCCCACCGCCGCCGTGAGCGGATTGTCGTCCTGTGCCCTTTTGACCGGGATCGCCGGAAGGGTGAAGGCGTAAAGTCCGAGCGAGAAGCCGAGCAACGCCGAGAAAATGAACTGATGCGGCAGAGTCTGCATCGACTCGCCGCCGAACCGCACGAAATTCGTTGCCAGCATCGCGCAGATGAACCCAACGGTGCCAAAGACGCGGATCGGCGGAAAAACTTTCACCGTGTCGAGTCCCGCTTGTGTCAGCACGCTATACGCCACCGAGTTCGACAACGCAATGGTGGGCATGTAGAAAGCCACGCTCAGTGTGTAGAGCGAGAACAGGAGCGCGAAATCGGGTGTTACTCCCGCCGCGGTCGCCGTGATGCCGCACCATCCGGCCGCGGCCATGAACCCGGCCGCCATCAGGTGGCACAGCCCTAACGTCCGTTGTGCGGGCACCCACCGGTCGGCCACGATGCCCACCAGCGTCGGCATCACGAGCGACACCAGACCCTGCACGGCGTAAAATATCCCTATATTGCCTCCGAGTTCCACCCCGCCGAGGTAACGCCCCATCGAGATGAGATATGCCCCCCAGACGGCATACTGGAGGAAGTTCATGACTATCAGCCTACTCTTGGTTCCCATCTT
>JAITWC010000032.1 GCA_031285485.1 Alistipes sp. | reverse complement strand
TCGGCGCGGCCAAGGCGCAGGAGATGCCCGCCTCCGACAAGACCGACATGCTGTGCCGCACGTGGAAAGTGGTCGATTACGAAACCAGCGATCCGGATGATGACGACGAGGATGACACGGGGCATGTCTATTTCTCCAAGGCCGGAACCTACCTCGTTTCGTATTCCGACGGGACTTCGGGAGTGGCGAGCTGGAAATGGAAGTCGGAGGCCGACGGCGTGCTCTATTACTCGTGGGATACCCCGCCGGACTGGGACGATGACTCCACCGTCACCGTCGAGACGCTCACGGCGACCAGCCTCGTGATTTGCGAGCGTTTCTCCTACGACAGTAATGGCGATGGGGTCGAAGAGACATACGAATACCGGTGGCATTTAGAACCCGTTGCGGCTCCGGCAGCGACCCGGAGCGGCGGTTTCCCGGCAGCGTCGCTCCTCGGGGGAGCTTCGGGACGGGGTTTCCTCGGCAGGTAAAGGTCGCGCGAGGCGACGGGCAACCGTTCGCAACCATTCGCAACCACAGACGTGCGGCGCATCGAGGGGTGCGCCGCACGTTAGTTTTGCTCCGGCCTTGCTCCCTCTTTTGCAGTACGGTCAGGTCGCTGCCGTGGAGTGTCTACCGGATCGAAGAGAGAAAAAATATGCGGGCGGTTGTGCCGTTCCCCCGGAAATCACCTATCTTTGTTGCTGGCTATTTGACGTGTGAAACCCCGCAAAGAGCGGAAATGAAGAACTGTTGCAAGGCCATTTGGGTGGGCGGCGACAGCGACACGATCGGGGCAATCACCGGCAGTTTGGCCGAGGCGCACCACGGTGTACCGGATGCACTCCGGGCGACTTCTTTTTCGAGAGCCGCTCGCTTGACATTTAGCGCGGTGAGCGTTTCTTGGGCCCAGGCAATAAACCGACCCGTAAACGAGATAACAACCCAAATCGAAAAAACCATGAATCAGTGGTCGGAAAGAACCGGGCTGTTGTTCGGTGACGAGAAACTCGCCGCCCTGCGCCGCGCCCACGTGTTGATCGTGGGCCTGGGCGGGGTGGGGGCCTACGCCGCCGAGATGATCGCGCGTGCCGGGGTGGGACGTCTCACGATAGCTGACGCCGACACGGTGGCCCCCAGCAACATCAACCGCCAGTTAGTGGCCCTGCACAGCACCATCGGCCACCCGAAAGCCGAGGTGCTCGCCGAACGCATCCGCGACATAAACCCCGAGATAGAACTCACCATTATGAACAGGTACATCCGCGACGAGGGAACGTGGGAACTGCTCGACGCCGCCCGCTACGACTACGTGGTCGACGCCATCGACACCCTCTCGCCCAAAGCGGCACTTATAAAAGGTGCGCTCGACCGCTCCCTCCCGCTCGTCAGCTCGATGGGTGCGGGGGCCAAGACCGACCCCACGAAGGTAGAGATCACCGACATTGCAAAAAGTCACCACTGCCCGCTGGCACACATGCTGCGAAAGCGGCTCCATAAGTGGGGTATCCACACCGGTTTCCATGCCGTGTTCTCGGCCGAACCGATCCGTCCAGGGTCGATGATTTTGTGCGATGAGACGAATAAGAAATCGAACGTCGGAACCGTTTCATATATGCCGGCGGTCTTCGGCTGCGCGTGCGCCTCGGTGGTGGTGCGCGGCCTCGTCGGGGAGCTATGATCGCCATGATCGACACCTTCATCACATATCTCGAAGCCGAAAGGCGTTACTCGCCACTGACGGTGCGCAACTACCGTCGCGACGTCGAAGAGTTCGTCGCCCATTTGGGCATCGACGATCCCGCAGATTTCCGCCCAACCCTCGTCTCCACCGATGACATCCGCTCATGGATCGTGGCGATGTCCGACGGACGCGGGCTGTCATCCGGCGCGGTCAACCGCGCCGTATCTTCGCTACGTTCGCTCTTTCGCTGGCTGCGGGCTACGGGCGTGGTCGAGAGAGACTTATTCCTGAAGATACCCATGCTCCGCGCCCCGAAGCGCCTCCCGGTGTGGATTCCCGAGGCTAAGATGGGCGGGATCACCGACCGCCTCGTGGAACATTGCGCCGCGGACGATCCCATAGAGCGGCGCAATGCACTGATAGTGTTGCTGTTTTACTCCTGCGGCATACGACTTGCTGAGTTGGCCGGTGTGGGGGTCGACGACATTGCCGAGGATGGTCTCTCGATCCGTGTCCACGGTAAAGGCGACAAAACAAGAGTCGTGCCGCTGCCCGCCCCAACAGCCGGGCTGATAAAAAAGCACATTTCCGAATTTTCCGGTCACAAAATTTGCACAGGTCCGAAAAAAACACTATTTTTAACGGAGAAAGCAGAGCCCCTGTCCCGCGAGGCGATATATAAAATAGTGCGGACGGAGTTGGAGATACAGGGTGTGCAGGGGAAGCGCTCGCCTCACGTGTTGAGGCACACGTTCGCCACCCACCTGCTCGACGGCGGGGCCGACATGAGGGAGATTCAGGAGCTGCTGGGCCACACGTCGCTCGCCGCAACCCAGGTCTACACCCACAACAGCATAGCCAAGCTGAAAGGGGTCTACGCCGGGGCCCATCCCAGAGGGAGTCATGAGACTGGAGTGAAAAGAGAAACTGTTGAATCAAACTAAATATTGCCGTCGATTAAAAACCGACGGATAAGTAAAGAACCGATGCCAACACGGGCTTTAGCCCAATGAGTTCATAATTTAAAAGTTATTAGCCATGAACGTTCAGATTCAATCCGTGAAGTTCGACGCCGACCAGCGTCTGGTAGATTTCGTCGAGACCAAGATGTCGAAACTTGAGAAGTTTTCCGAGAGGATAGTCTCCTCCGATGTGATCATGAAGGTCGACAAAGACCACGACAAGGGCAACAAAGTCGTAACGATAACGCTCTACATGCCAGGCGAAGACCTGGTAGCCAAATCGCGCGCCCGCACCTTCGAGGAGGCGGTCGACGAAGTCATCGAGGAACTCCGCATCCAGATCGTCAGGCAAAAAGAGAAAATGTCGATGTAGCCACAACT
>JAITWC010000030.1 GCA_031285485.1 Alistipes sp. | reverse complement strand
CGCGTGTGGTCGTTTTTCAACCGCGTGGCCGACGGCATGAACAAGTACGTCGACTACGCGATGGGACACAACCTCACCAACCGAATGCCGCTGTGGATCGCCCCGCGCGAAAAGGTGTCGCCCAAGGCGGTGTTCGACATGATGCGCGACCACTACGAGGGAACTCCGATGGACATGACGCGCGACGTGGGTGCGGGTGGTCACAACCTGCCATACCGATGGAGGCCCATGGAGTGGGAGGCCGACGGCGATGGCGACGGCACCCCCGAAACCTACGTCAACGAACGCGCCATTGCAACGCAGCAGACCGGTTTCTGGTTCGTCGGCCAAAGTCGCAACCACGTTTCACCCTGCGTGAGCGGCATCCTGTGGTTCGGCACCGACGACGCTGCCACGTCGCCCCTCACCCCGATCTACACCTCGTCGACCGAGGTCCCGTGGTGTCTGAGCACCGGGAACGGCAGCATGATGGAGTACTCCGACAGCTCGATGTTCTGGCTCACGACCCGCGTCTCGAACTTCGCCTACCTGCGCTACGACATGATCGCGGGCGAGGTACGCCGCGTGATCGACGAGTGGGAGAACGCCCGCCTCGCCGAAATGGACGCCATCGACGCCGCGGCCAAAAAGATCCACGACGAGCAGGGCCACGCCGCTGCACTCGCCTTCATGACCCGCTTCAGCGTCGACACCGCCGATAGCCTCTTCGACAAGTGGAACAAGTTGGACAAATATCTGTTGGTAAAATACATGGACGGTAACGTCAAGAAACAGAACACCGACGGATCATTCCTCGACAACGGCAACAGTATGAACATACCCGAAATGCCTGATTTCCCCGGTTACGACCAGCGTTGGAAAAACAATGTCGCCGCACAGGACGACGACACTCTGCGCGTTCCGGAAAATTGACAGCATGAAAAACATCACCTTCCTCGGCCCCGCGTGGCCCTACCGGGGCGGCATCGCGACGATCATCGAACGGCTCGCCGCGGTGTTTGCCTCGCGCGGGGCCGGGGTGAAGGTGCTTACCTTTCGGGAGCAATACCCCGAGTGGCTGTTCCCCGGCAAGAGCCAGTTCCGCGACGGCGATCCGCCCGAAGGGTTGCACATCCGACGGTGCGTGAACACCGTCAACCCCTTAAACTGGTGGCGCGTCGGACGCCTCATCCGCCGTGAAGCCCCCGATGCCGTGGTGTTGAAATACTGGACGCCCTTCATGGCTCCCTGTTTCGGAACCATCGCGCGCGTCGCGAAACGGCGGGGCAACCGCAACAACAGTAGCTCCGCCCCGAAGTTCCTCGTGCAGTTAGACAACATAGTCCCCCATGAGCGCCGCTGGTTCGACGGGTTGTTGACCCGTTATTTCGTCCTGTCGATGGACGGGTTCATCTACATGTCCGAAGAGGTGGGACGGCAACTCGTCGACTTCGACACGGCCAAACCACGTCTCTATTCCCCGCACCCCATCTTCGACCACTTCGGTGCCACACTGCCCCGCACCGAGGCCGCCGGACGCCTCGGCCTCGACCCGGAAATGCGTTACGTACTTTTCTTCGGATTAGTGCGTCCCTACAAAGGGGTCGACATGCTGCTGGAAGCATGGGCCACGCTCAAATCGCGCGGCGTCACCAACAACCGACGCCTAGTAATAGCCGGAGAATTTTACGATGACGTCGAAAAATACCGCGGGCAGATCGCCGCACTCGGTCTTGACGGCGACGTCATCATCCACGATCGTTTCGTTCACGACGAGCATATCCCCCTCTATTTCTCCCTCGCCGACCTGCTCGTCCTACCCTACCGCTCCGCCACCCAAAGCGGAGTTACCCAGATCGCTCTCCACTTCGATGTGCCGATGGTTGCCACCCGCGTGGGCGGCCTGCCCGAGATCGTGAGGGACGGAGTAACCGGCCTCCTGTGCGACCCAAACCCCGCAGGCATAGCCGACGCACTCGAACGCGCCCTCAACCCAACCACCACCGCCACCCTCCGCGCAAACTTCGCCAAAGAAAAACCCCGCTATTCCTGGGCCGCCGCCGCCGACACCATCGAACGCCTCTACAACATGACCCTCCAATAACAAAGAAGCCCCCGCACGATCGCGAGGGCTTCTTCTCTATCTATTGGAAAACTACCTGCCGAGCAGTTCCAGCACCTGCTTGCGGACGTTTTCGCCGGAGAAGCCGAATTCTTTGTCGAGCACTTTGTAGGGTGCGGAGTAACCGAAGTGGTCGAGTCCGTGGATCTTGCCGGCGTCGCCCACGAGTCCCCGCAGCGTCACGGGCAGGCCCGAGGTGAGGCCGTAGCGCGGCACGCCGCAGGGGATGACGCTCTTCCGGTAGTCGCACGGCTGGTCGCGGAACAACCCTTCGGACGGAGCGGATACTATGCGAACCTTCACTCCGTCGGCGGCCAACAGTTCGGCGCCTTCCACGAGGGTTGCAACCTCGCTCCCGTTGGCTATCATAACCACGTCGGGGTTCGGGTTGTCGACCACCACGTAAGCACCCTTCGCGAGCTGTTTGGCCTCGGTGCGGCGGCAACCCGACGCGGCGGGGAGGTCTTTGATGTTCTGGCGCGACAGGATGAGGGCCACGGGACGGTCGGCCTCAACCGCGCAGCGCCACGCCTCGACCGTTTCGGCACCGTCGGCGGGACGCAGCACGATCATCGAGCGGTCGCCGTCGTGGTTGCGCAGCTGTTCCATCAGGCGGATCTGGGCCTCCTGCTCGATGGGCTGGTGGGTGGGGCCGTCCTCGCCCACGCGGAAGCTGTCGTGTGTCCACACGTAGATCACGTGCAGGCGCTGGATGGCGGCGATGCGGGCGACGGGTTTCATGTAGTCGGAGAATACGAAGAACGTTCCGCACGCCGGGATCACGCCGCCGTGGAGCGCCATGCCGTTCATCATGCACGCCATTGTGAACTCGCTCACGCCGGCCTGGAAGAACTTGCCCGTGAAGTCGCCCTTGGTGAAGGCGTGGGTCTTTTTGAGGAAACCGTCGGTTTTGTCGCTGTTCGACAGGTCGGCCGAGGCTACTATCATGTTTTCGATCTGCGCGCCGAACGCGCCGAGCACCGTGGCCGAGGCGCCGCGTGTTGCGGAGTCCTTGCCGGGGTCGATGGCGTCGTAGTCGATGGCGGGGGTCTTGCCGCTCATGAACAGATCGAGTTTTGCGGCGAGGGCGGCGTTGTCGGCGCGCCATTTCTTTTCGACGTCGCGTATTTCGTCGGCCCATTTCGCAAGCTGTTCGCGGCGTGCGGCGTAGAGCGCGGCGGCCTCGGGGAAGATGGCGAAGGGCGAAGCGGGATCGCCGCCCAGGTTGCGGATCGACGTGTCGACGCACGCACCGGCGGCCGACAGGGGCTGGCCGTGTGTCGAGACTTTGTTCTCGAAACTCCCTCCCTGCGCGTCTCTCGCGCCGCGTCCCATCACGGTCTTGCCGATGATGACGGTCGGTCGTTCGGTTTCGGCGTTCGCGTCGCGCAGCGCCTTGCGTATTTCATCGGCGCAGCAGCCGTCGACCCGGATGACGTTCCAGTTCCAGGCGCGGTATTTGGCCGCGACGTCCTCGGTGTCGACCTCCTCGACGGTGGTCGAGAGCTGCACGTTGTTGGCGTCGTAGTACATGATGAAGTTCGACAGGCCGAGGTGGCCGGCGATGCGTCCCACGCCCTGAGACACCTCTTCCTGAACCCCGCCGTCCGATATGTAGGCGTATGTCTTGTGTGCCGTCCACTCGCCGAACCGCGCGGCGAGGAAACGTTCGGCCACCGCCGCGCCGAGAGCCATCGCGTGGCCCTGGCCCAGCGGGCCGGAGGTGTTTTCGACCATGTGCGCGAGGTCTCTCTCGGGGTGGCCGGGGGTGACGCTGCCCCACGAGCGGAACGCGGCGAGGTCTTCGGGCGAGTAGAACCCCGCCATCGCGAGGACGGAGTAGAGCATGGGCGACATGTGGCCCGGATCGAGGAAAAATCTGTCCCTCCACGGGCAGGCGGTGTCGGCCGGGTCGTAGCGCAGGAATTCGGAGTAGAGCACGTTCACGAAATCGGCGCCGCCCATGGCGCCGCCGGGGTGTCCCGACTTTGAGCGCTCGACCATCGAGAGCGCGAGAATGCGGATGTTGTCCGCGGCCATTGAAGTTTGGTCTTTCATAACTGTGTTGTTGTTTATCGTTTGAATGTTAACTGTCGTCGTCGCGGGATTGCCCCCTCGATCCGGGCGTCGCGGCATGTTTTCGGGCTTTTTGCCGTCGTCCCGGCCGGCCGAGGGCAAAGATATGAATTATTTCCCGACCGCCACGGTTGCGGCAACCGACGCCAAGCCGAGCGCAATTGCAAGCTCGCTTGCGAATTGCCGAGGCGCGCAGGAGGAACCGGGAGCGTCAGCGACCGTAACCGCGAAAACACCCTGTTCGGTACTTGCTAAACTGTTAGCAACCATGAAAACGGTCTGTTTGGCACTTGCTAAACTGTTAGCAACCGTGAAAACGCTCTGTTTGGTACTTGCTAAACGGTTAGCAACCACGAAAACGGTCTGTTTGGCACTTGCTAAACTGTTAGCAACCGTGAAAACGGTCTGTTTGGCACTTGCTAAACGTTTAGCAACCGTGAAAACGCCCTGTTTGGTACTTGCTAAACGGTTAGCAACCATGAAAACAGTCTGTTTGGCACTTGCTAAATGGTTAGCAGCCGCGAAAACGCCCTCCGGGGTCGGCTATCGGCGGCTCAACCCGCCTTCAGAGTCTTGCGCGCAAGGACGAACTCGCTGTTCTCAAGCCTCCGGCTTGCGAACGGCAGCGTCACGCGCAAGGAGCGCCGCGACGGATCGGCCGGAACCTCGTACATCGCCTCCATCATGATCGTCTCGCAGATCGACCTCAATCCCCTCGCGCCCAGCTTGTACTCCACCGCCTTGTCGACTATGTAGTCGAGCGCGTCACGGTCGAAAGTCAGCTTCACCCCGTCCATCGCGAACAGGCTCTCGTACTGCTTCGTGATGGCGTTGCGCGGCTGGGTGAGGATCGACCGCAGGGCCTCCCTGTCCAGCGGCCGCAGCCAGGTCAGTACCGGCAAACGCCCAACCAGCTCGGGGATCAGCCCGAAAGCTTTCAGGTCCTGCGGCATGACGTACCGCAGCAGGTTGTCGCGGTCGATCTCCGGCCCGTCGCCCCCCCGCCCGTAGCCTATGGCGCGGGTGCCGAGACGGCGCGAGATCACCCTCTCCATGCCGTCGAACGCGCCGCCGCAGATGAACAGGATGTTGGTCGTGTCGACCTGGATGTACTTCTGGTCGGGGTGTTTGCGCCCTCCGTAGGGCGGAACGTTCACCACCGTGCCTTCGAGTATCTTCAGCAGCGCCTGCTGCACACCCTCGCCGCTCACGTCGCGCGTGATGGAGGGGTTGTCGCCCTTGCGGGCGATCTTGTCGATCTCGTCGATGAACACTATGCCCCTCTGGGCCGCCGCCACGTTGTAGTCCGCCGCCTGCAACAGCCTCGACAGAATGCTCTCCACATCCTCGCCGACGTATCCCGCCTCGGTCAGCACCGTGGCGTCCACGATGGCGAAGGGCACCTTCAGCAGCCGCGCTATGGTGCGCGCGAGCAGCGTTTTGCCCGTCCCCGTGGGGCCCACCATCACTATGTTCGACTTGTCGATCTCCACCTGCGCGCCCTCCGTCTCCTCCCTGCCCGACGCTACCGTGTGGTGCAGTCGCTTGTAGTGGTTGTACACCGCCACCGAGAGATAACGTTTGGCGTCGTCCTGCCCGATGACGTATTCGTCCAGCAGCGCCTTTATCCCGGTCGGTTTGGGCAGTTCGTCGAGCGGTGCGAGGGGTTGTTCGGCGTTTTTGGGTTTCGCCACCCTCTGCATCCCGTTTTCGAGCGGCGCCTCCGGCCCGATCAACACGTTGTATCCATACTCTATGCAGTGGTTGCAGATTTGCGCGCCGTTGGCTCCGGAGAAGAGCATCTCCACCTCGCCGATCGCCGAGCCGCAGAACGAACACACCTCGTTGCCCGCTATTCCACCGCCTTTTTCAGTTGTTTTCTTCCCCATTTTTTTTCTTATTTTCTCTTCGCCACCACGTCGTCTATCAGACCGTATTCGAGGGCTTCGGTGGCGCTCATCCAGTAGTCGCGGTCGCCGTCGCGCTCGATCTTTTCTATCTCGCGGCCCGTGTGCAGGGCGAGTATTTCGTAGAGTTCACGCCGGGTGCGTACGATTTCGCGCGCCGTGATCTCGATGTCCGACGCCTGCCCCTGCGCACCGCCCAGCGGCTGGTGGATCATCACTCGCGAGTGGGGCAGCGCCGACCGTTTACCCGCTTGCCCGGCGGTGAGCAGTATCGCGCCCATGCTCGCGGCCAGGCCCGTGCAGATCGTTGCCACCTCGGGCCTGACGAGCTGCATGGTGTCGTAGATGCCGAGGCCCGCCGAGACGCTGCCTCCGGGCGAGTTGATGTAGATCTGCACGTCGCGGCTGGCGTCGGAACTCTCCAGAAACAGCAGCTGCGCCTGAATGATGTTCGCAACGTCGTCGTACACGGGCGCACCGAGGAATATGATGCGGTCCATCATCAGGCGCGAAAAAACATCCATCGTGGCGATGTTGAGCTGACGTTCCTCGATGATGGTGGGCGAGACGTAACCGTTCGTCTCCACCGTCGCCCTCGGCGGCACCGCGGCTGCTCTCGGCGGAACCACGATCCCCGCCTGTCGCGACACCTCCGACGAGTAGTCGCGCAGCGTGAGCGAGTTCAATCCCCGATGCCCCACGGCATATTTCTCAAATTCTGTCTTTTTCAAGGTGGCTTTTTGTGTTTTTATCTATAAAACCATAAATCCGGGCCGTTTATTGTGGAGCCGCCGCCCGGTCGGACTCGCGCGCCCCTCCGGGCGGCTTCTGTCCGCCTCCCACAACCGTCAGTTCCCGGTCTCGTTCGCGATCTTTTGGAACTCGTCGCGGGAGATGCTCTTTTCGGTTATGGTAACGAGGGGCTTCAGCGCGGCTATGGTCTTATCTTCCCTCGCGCGTTCGTAGATGCGTTGCGCCTCCTCCCTGTTGCCAAGAATGCTCTTGGCGTAACCGTCGAGCGTTTCGTCGGGCACGTTCACCATGCCGTACTGGGCGAACTGCATCCGGGCCATGTTCCTGGCCTCGGCCAGCAGATCGTCCTGCGACACCTCCAGTCCGAGCGACTCGGCGAAGTGTTTCTGTATCAAGTCCCATGCCATCGTGCGCAGGAAACCGGCGAAGTCGGCCTCGATCTGCTCCATCGTGAACTTGCCTTCGTTGACGGCGAAGAGCCAGTTCTTGAGGAACTGTTCGGGCAGCTTCAGATTGGCCTTTGCCAGCAGATGGTTCTTGAGTTGGATCGACAGCAGGTAGTCGCTGTCGCGCGCCAGGTCGCCCGCGATGGTTTCGTCGATGAACTTCTCGAATCCCGCCACGTCGGTCACGCTGCCGTCGGGGAACGCCTGGGTGAAGAATTCGGCGTCGAGGGGCGGTTCGGCAAACTTGCGGATGCGTTTCACTGTCGCGGTGAACTCGGGCGCGATGGCGTCGAGTTCCTCCTGTTTCACTCCGAGGGTTGCGGCGAGCTGCGCCGGGTTGCGGTATATCTCACGCACGTTGACCATCATGGTGTCGCCCGCCTTCTTGCCGATGAACGGTTTGCGTTCGTCTTCGCTCATCGACACGAGGCCGAAGTATGCGTCGTCGGCCTTGATGGTGCCGTTGTCGAGGGTCACTTCGAGCGCCTCGTCGCCATCCTTCACCACGTCGACATCCTCCAGTCGGCCGAAACGGCGGGTGAAGGTACCGCGGTATCCTTCGCGCATCTCTTTCGACACCTTTATCTTGTTGTATGTGAGTTTGTCGCCCTTGTCGAGAACGACGTCGACGGCGGGTGCGACCCCGGCTTCGAACACAAACTCGTATCCTTCGTCGGGAGCGGGGGCGTTGAAGTCCAACTCGCTCTGGAGTTCGCTGGGCATGACGTCGCCCATGATCGCCGTCTTGCTATCTTCGAGGTGTTTGAAAACGGCTTCGTTGGCCTTTCGGTAGGCCTGTTCCGCCACCACGCCCTTGCGGTACATCTTGTTGATGATCCCCATCGGCACCATTCCCGGGCGGAAACCCGGCACGTTTGCTTTGCGTCGATATTCGCGCAGGGATTTTTCAACATCGGGGGCGTAATCGGCTTCGGCGACGGCGGCCCTGAGGATCAGCACGCCTTCGGGGTTTTGTTCGGTTTTAAGATTCATAATTATCGGCTTTTTTCACTGTGATTTCAGCCGACAAAGGTAACGATTGCAACAGCGATAAGCAAATTTATTTACGCGGGCCTCCCTCGATGGGCCTCGCACCCGCGGTGCCCGTTTGCCGGAGTTCCGGCAACAGTGTTTTGCAGTTCATAGCAGCGCGGCGAGTTCGTCGATGGGCGTGCGGCGGACGTCGACGTCGCCGATCGCCCTCACCGTCACCAGCCACAACGCGTCGCCCTCGACCTTTTTGTCGCGGGTGAGCGCCTGTGCCATCTCGCCGCCGGGAATCCCCGTGCTTGTCGGCAGGCCCGCCTTCTGCACCGCGCGCACAATGCGGTTCCGGTCGTTCGCCGCCAGCAGCCCCAGCCGCTCGCTGATGCCCGCGATAGCCACGAGGCCCGCTCCCACCGCCTCGCCGTGGTTGTAGCGGCGCGACAGTTTCTCTATTGCGTGGGCCACGGTGTGCCCGAGGTTGAGCTTTCGCCTCTCGCCCGCCTCTCGTTCGTCGGCGTCGACTATAGCGGCCTTCACCCTTATCGCGGCGGTGATCGCTTCGGTCAGCAACTTCGGGTCGGCGAGCAGGTCCTCGGGCGAGTGACGCTCGAAGGTCTCGAACAGCGCGGGGTCGGCAATGATGCCCGCCTTTATCATCTCGGCCAGTCCCGCGCGGAACTCCCTCGGCGGCAGGGTCGCCAGCACCCCGGTGTCGCACAGCACGAAGTCGGGCTGGTTGAACACCCCGGCCATGTTCTTGAACCCCGCCACGTTGACGCCGTTCTTTCCGCCCACGCTCGCGTCGACCTGCGCCAGCAGCGACGTGGCCACGAATCCGAACTCCACCCCTCGCAGGTATGTCGAGGCGGCGAACCCCGTGACGTCGGTGGTGATGCCTCCGCCCACCCCCACGATGTACGTCCGGCGGTCGGCCCCGATCTCCACTAAGCGGCGGTGGATCGCCTCGACCGTGGCGAAGGTTTTGTTCTCCTCGCCGGTGGGGATCACAATCACCTCTCCGGCGACGGCCCGGATCGTATCGCCGTAGATCGCGTCGACGTTCGGGTCGGTGACCGCCACCACCCGGCGGCCCGGCGGCACCATTTCGGGCAGCAGCCCCAGCGCGTCGCCCACTATCACTTTGCTCGGGTTGCGCATCTCGCGCTTTATCTCTATCGTTGTCACCATTGTATCGGGGTTTTACCGTTTCGGGTCAGATATTCGTTGGCCTGGGAAAAGTGGCGGCAGCCCAAAAAACCGTTGTGCGCCGACAGCGGCGACGGATGGGCAGCCTTCAGCACGAGGTTGCGCGAGGGGTCGAGCCGCTGGCCTTTTCGCTGTGCAAACGCACCCCACAGCATGTACACCACTCCCTGTTTCACCTCGCCGAGCGCATCCACCACAGCGTCGGTGAACGTTTGCCATCCGCGTTCGGAGTGCGAGTTGGGCTGCGCCTCGCGCACGGTGAGGCTGGCGTTGAGCAGCAACACTCCCTGCCCGGCCCATCGGTCGAGGTTACCGGTCGGGGGCGTTGGCGTTCCGGTGTCATCGGCGATCTCCTTGAATATGTTGCGCAGCGAGGGCGGAAACTGCACGCCGTCGGCGACCGAGAAACACAACCCGTTGGCCTGTCCGGGGCCGTGATAGGGGTCCTGACCTATGACCACGACCTTCAGATCGTCGAGCCCGCACTTGTCGAAGGCTCGGAAAATATTGCGGGCGGCGGGATAGACCGGCGGCCCCTCGCCCCGTGCCGCGGCGGTGTACTCGGCGCGCACGAAATCGGTCAATTCCCCGAAATAGGGTTTCCCGAACTCCGGGGCCACCAGTTCCTTCCACGCGGCGGGCAGTTTAACGTCCATCTTTCAGCGTTTTTATGCACCCGGCGAGCGGCTCCTGCCACGGGCGGGGAGCGATGCCGAAGGTACGGGTTATTTTTGCGGTGTCGAGGGCCGAGTAGATCGGGCGCCTGGCCGGGGAGGGATATTCGTCGGAGCCGACGGGTACCACACGGCACGACAGCCCCGCCTGACGGATAATCTCGACGGCGAAATCGGCGCGGCTCACCGTCCCGGCGTCGCAAAAATGGAACAGTCCCATCTCCCCGAGTTCCGGGATCATATCGACTATGGCCCCGGCCAGCGACAGCGCCGAAGTGGGGCATCCCGACTGGTCGGCCACCACGCGGATCGTGTCGTTGGCCCCGGCCGCGCGCAGGATCGCCTTCACGAAATTTTTCCCCCACGGCGAGTACAACCACGAGGTACGCACCACGGCGCCGCGAACCCCCGACTCCATCACCGCCCTCTCGCCCGCCAGCTTGCTCTCGCCGTAGACGTTGAGCGGCGCGGGCCTGTCGTCCTCGGTATACGGCCGCGAGCCGTTGCCGTCGAAAACAAAATCCGTCGAGACATGTATCATCGCAGCCCCGACCCGCACGGCCGCCCCGGCCAGAAAGCGCGGTGCGTCGCGGTTGACCAGATACGCCGCCCCGCGTTCGGTCTCCGCCCGGTCGACGTCGGTGAAGGCCGCGCAGTTGACCACCACGTCTGGCCGCCGCCGTCCGATAAACTCATCCACCGCCCCACGGTCCGTGATATTCAAACTCTCCGTGAGCCCGGCAACCTCCGCAAGATCGGTGAACAGCCACTCGTCGCCCGTTACCGGCGCGCCCGCTGACTCTCTCAAAGCCGTTCCCAACTGCCCTCCGGCACCCGTGACCAATACACGCATATTACGTCTCGATTAATTTTGCGGGTTCTTTGGCATTTTGGTAATCGGTTCGGGGGTATCAGAACTTTCTGAAAGGACTAAACAGTTTGGTTTGGGGGTTTCAGAACTCTCTGAAAGGGCAAAATCAGTTGCAATGGTGGTAGCAGAACTTTCTGAAAGGGCCGAACGGTTTGGTTTGACCGGATTCCCGCCACACGACAAAGCCACTCTAAAACAACCGCTTACTCAAACCGATTACGAAAACGTCAAAGAACCCGATGCTGACTTATCGCCGTTCGGCTGAATTTAACGCGACGGCAGTGCGGCGAAATTAACGATTTTCGACGCCAAAAACGCTACATTTGTCCCGACATATCAAAAAAACACCAATACGATGAGACACCTTCTGCGCTTTGCCGCCACTGTGTCGGTGGTCATGCTGCTCGCCCCGACGGGGGGATGCGGCCACAAAAGCAGGCCCGCCGCGCCGCCGCGCGTTAAAAATGTCATCCTGATGGTCGGCGACGGCATGGGCCTCGCACAGGTTTCGGCGCTGATGCTGGCCGGGGAGTACCGGCCCGTCAACCTCGAACGCGCCACGACCGGGGGATTTGTCAAAACCCACTCGGCCGACAACCGCGTCACCGACTCGGCCGCCGCCGGGACCGCCTATGCCACCGGACATAAGACCCGCAACGGCTATCTGGGTGTCGACCCCGACGGCAATCCCCTCGAAACGATCATCGACCGCGCCGAACGGGCGGGTCTGTCCACTGGTCTCGTGGCCACGGTCGAAATACAGCACGCCACGCCGGGCGCCTTCTACGGTCATTCGAGACAGCGATACGATTACGAATCTGTCTCGCTCGACCTGCTGACGTCGGGCGTGGATGTCGCGATAGCGGGTGGACGCCGATACCTGACCGACCGCAAGGACGGACGCGACCTCGTTGCCGAACTACGTGCGCAGGGCTATTTCATGACCGACTCGCTGGCAGGTCTCGATGGTGTGACGAGCGGCCCGGCGATGGCCCTCTGTGAAGATGCGCTCCCGTTCGTGTCGGAGGGGCGCGACCCAGAATACCTTACGCGCGCCACCGCCAAGGCGCTCGGTATACTCACCGCCAACACTCCCCGCACCGAGGGTGGATTCTTCCTCATGGTCGAGGGTTCGCTCATCGACTACGCCGGTCACGACAAAAACACCGAGGCGCTGATAGGCGAGATGAGGGACTTCGACGCGGCGGTGGGAGTGGCGTTCGACTACGCCGACGCCCATCCGGGTACGCTGGTGGTCGTGCTGGCCGACCATGAGACGGGCGGTCTGACCATCCCCGCCGGTAAGGAGGATTTCACACTGCCCGACAGCGGAGTGGAGTTTCGTTGGAGCACCGGCGGCCACACCGCCTCGATGGTACCCATGTTCGCATACGGTGCTCAGGCGGGGCTTGTCGGCGGAGTGTTCGACAACACCGAGGTCAACCGGCTTCTCACTCAACTACTCGGAGTTGAGTGAGACCGGCCTGTGCCGCAGCAAAAAAAGCCCCCGCGCCACGAGTGGTCGGAAGAAATTCCGTCCACTTTTTTTGTTTATTTGATTGATTTTCGGCTGATTATATTTGGTTATTTCGTGGGCTTTGATTGTCTTTAACGATTGATAATCAAAATATTATGGTGAGTTTTAAAGATCACAAAGTAACAGCGGTCGACTTGTTGGGAGTGATTCCCGAGGCACTGATGAGTCAGCGTACACTCGAAGATACCTTCAACGACTCGATATTCAAGACCCTGTTCGGTCTGGATGAAGACGAGCGGATTCGCCACAGTTCGCTTTCGGAGCGTTTGGGCAGAATAACT
>JAITWC010000020.1 GCA_031285485.1 Alistipes sp. | reverse complement strand
ATGTTTGCAATGCCTCTCGCATAACTACTCGCCGGTAGACTTTTTAACTACTCTCTGGTAAACTTTTCAATTATTATATACAGTGAGTAGCGGTATTCCACCTCTCCCGCATCGGGACGGTCGGTCGAAGCGCGGAACTTCACCAACCACTCGCGCCCGTCAATCTTTACGAACACTTTGGGGCGTGCGCCGCCCTATGAACCGGCATAACGGTAGAGATCGTAGAGCGATTCACCGCTGTACTCGGTGGTAAGGATTTTTTCCGCTTCCGCTGCGAGTTTGTCCAAATCCACTTTTGCATCTTGCGAGACGGTACTCATGTCGGGGCAGTATTCCAATGCCCCGCGCCCTGTCGAACCGACCAGTGCGAGCCGTTGAAGAGCGGTCAATTTGGTTGGGTTTTTCCCCTGAGATTTAAGATAGCGGTCTAACACGAGATTACCCCAACCGTCGGGAAGGTTGTCGTCGAATACTCCGAAATTCCCTCTGAACGGTGTGCGTTTGGCAATAAACACCTCCTGCTTAAGCGGCAAAAAATAGGGCGAAATAGATAAGCCGGAAGAGAGTCAGTCGGGATCGTACTCGAATGCGCACAGTCCGTCCGGAGTCAGCGCGATGCGCCCGACCTTTGCGGCGTGCATAAAAACTTCAATTACAGGAATACTATTCATTTCGTGTCCCGCGTTTTTTTGTTTTGGTTCGTTTACTCTCGATCATCGTATCGAGCGACGTATATTGTTTTACCGAGAACAGGAGGCCGAAACTCTCCGTATCGTCCAGTACCATAGCGCATCCTACCAAATTGCGCAAAGTAATGTCGCCCGTGCTCTCGAACTTGCGGTAAGCGTCATAGCCTATCCCCGCGCGCTTGGCAAATGCTTTTGTCCATGTCCCAAAGTTAAGATTTGTTTCTCTGTCTTAACTCTTTGCGCGGGCTAAGTTAGGAACTCCAAGGTGTTCCTTTTCACCAAAATGCAGAACAACAACACCGAACAAACCTAATCCACAAACACTTAACTCATTTATACCCCATTTTGCCGTTTTCTCAAGGTCTTTCGCTACCTTTGTCCCTCAGCCCACATTGCAATGGAGATAGTTCACAAGATAACATACCCCTCGTCGGAGAAGATACACGCTGTCGGGAAGATACACGGCATCAAGGTCGGGATGAGGCGGGTGACGCTCACCGACACAGTTTCCGCCACGGGCGAGGTGACGAAAAACGTACCCGTCGTACTGTACGACACCAGCGGCCCGTACTCCGACCCGGCATTGGAGGTCGACATCACCCGCGGCATCGGACGGTTGCGCTCCGAGTGGATCGAGCGGAGGGGCGACACCGAACAGCTCGCCGCGTTCTCGTCGGAATACTGCCGTGTTCGGATGGCCGATCCGTCGCTCGACGCGATTCGTTTTCCCGTCACCAACCTGCCTCGACGTGCGCGCAAGGGTGCGGCGATAACCCAGATGGCTTACGCGCGGCGCGGGATCGTGACCCACGAGATGGAGTATGTGGCGATCCGCGAGAATCTGCAAAACGACGCCCTTGGCATCCCAACCCACATCACCCCCGAGTTCGTGCGCGACGAGATTGCCGCCGGACGCGCCGTGCTGCCAGCAAACATCAACCACCCCGAGGCCGAGCCGATGATCATAGGGTCGAGGTTCCTCGTGAAGATCAACACCAACATTGGCAACTCTGCCCTCTCGTCGGGAATAGACGAGGAGGTCGAAAAGGCGATTCGCAGCTGCAAGTGGGGCGGCGACACGCTGATGGACCTTTCCACGGGCGACAACATTCTCGAAACGCGAGAGTGGATAGTGCGCAACTGTCCCGTTCCCGTCGGCACGGTGCCGCTCTATCAGGCGTTGGAGAAGGTGAACGGGTGCATCGAAGACCTCACGTGGGAGATATACCGCGACACCTTGATCGAGCAGTGCGAACAGGGGGTGGACTACTTCACCATCCATGCCGGACTTCTCAGGGCCCACCTGCCCCTTACTGCCGGACGGGTGACGGGGATAGTGTCGCGCGGAGGGTCGATCATCGCCAACTGGATGACGGTGCATGGTGCCGAGAACCTGTTCTACACCCGTTTCCGCGAGATATGCGAGATATTGGCGCGCTACGACGTGGCGGTGTCGCTGGGCGACGGACTGCGGCCCGGCTCGATTGCCGACGCCAACGATGCCGCGCAGATGGCCGAACTCTCCGTACTGGGCGAGTTGACCCTCATCGCGTGGGAACACGGCGTGGGGGTGTTGATCGAAGGGCCCGGCCACGTGCCGATGCACAAGATAGGCGCAAACATGGATGCCGAACTCGCACAGTGCCACGGCGCACCGTTCTACACCCTCGGGCCGCTCGTCACCGACATCGCGCCCGGTTACGACCACATAACGTCGGCCATCGGAGCCGCGCAGATCGCGTGGAGCGGCACGGCCATGATATGTTACGTCACACCAAAGGAGCATCTCGCGCTGCCCGACGGCGAGGATGTGAGGGCAGGGGTGGTGGCCTACAAGATTGCCGCACACGCCGCCGACATTGCCAAGGGACATCCCGGAGCGCAGGTTCGCGACGACGCCCTGAGCCGCGCCAGGTTCGACTTCCGTTGGCGCGACCAGTTCAACCTGTCGCTCGACCCCGAACGCGCCCTAGAATACTACAAGGCCGGGCGGCTGGGCGAGGAGAGCGACCACTGCACCATGTGCGGCCCCAATTTCTGCGCCATGCGCCTAACTCACCGGTTGCGTGATTGCGCCGACGGGGAGTAATCAGCCCGATACTTTCTCTATCAACCGTGCCGCGGCCTCCTCGACGGTGGCACTCTCGCCCACGAGACGTATGAAGGCGCTGCCGATAATCGCTCCCGAGGCGTGGTGGGTGGCCGCCTCGAAGGTGCCGCGATTCGAAATACCGAAACCTATCATGCGCGGATTGCGCAGCCCCATGCCGTCGACGCGGCGGAAGTAGTCCATCGTACGCTCGTCGAACGAGTCGCGCGCGCCCGTCGTGGAGGCGGTCGAAACCATGTAGATGAATCCCGACGTCGAGGCGTCGATCAGCCGGATGCGCTCCTCCGATGTCTCGGGTGTGATGAGCGTGATGAAGTGCAGGCCGTGTCGCTCGATGGCGGGCCGCACGTCGCGCAGGTAGTCGGCGAACGGGAGGTCGGGGATTATCACCCCGTCGATGCCCACCGCCGCGCAGGAGGCGCAGAACTCCTCGATGCCGTACTGCATGACGGGGTTGAGGTAGCCCATCGCCACGAGCGGAATTTCGATCCCGGCGGCACGAACCCCTTCTAATTGCGCGAACAGTTTGCGCAGGGTCATGCCACCCTCCAGCGCCACCGTGCCGCTGTGCTGGATCACGGGGCCGTCGGCCATCGGGTCGGAGAACGGGATGCCCACTTCGAGCATGTCGACCCCCGCGGCGGCCAGGGCGCGGATCGTGGGCACGGTATCGTCGGGGCCGGGATAGCCCGCGGTGAAGTAGACCGAGAGGACGCCTCGGGGCTTTGTTGCGAAAAGTTTGTCTATTCGATTCATGGTCGTTTGATTTTTTCGATGAATAGTTTGATCGTTTCGGTTTTTTTTATGCCGGGAGCGGTCTCGAAGCGGCTGTTGATGTCGAATCCTGCGCATCGCACATCGGCCGGTGCGGCGCCTGAGTCTTCGGGACCTATGCCTCCGCTCAAAAGGTATGGGGTGTTGCCACGGTACGCCTCAAGCAGCCGATGGTCGAACTTGCGTCCCGTGCCGCCGTGGGGTGCGCCTGATGCAGGGTCGGGAATGCGGGTGTCGAAGACGTAGAGGTCGCACGTGCCCTCGTAGGCGGCGGTGCGGGCAATGTCGGCGGCCGTGGCGATGCCGAAAGCCTTCATCACTCCGAGGCCCTCCGCGCGCAGCCGGGCGCACATTTCCGGCGACTCTTCGCCGTGCAACTGCACGAGGTCGAGGCGGTAACGGCGGGCGGTAGCGAGAACGTCCACGGGCGGCGCGGCGACGAACACACCCACACGCCGGATCGCGGCCGGCAACACATCCAGAGCCTCGGGCGGCGTGGAGCAGGCGTTGCGCGGCGAGCGCCCGTAAAATATAAAACCCATCATGTCGGGGCCGGGGTCGAGCCCCGCCACGGCTGCGATGCCCGCCGCGTCGCGCATTCCGCAAACTTTGATCAGCATGACCGCAGCTCGTTTATGAACCCGCGCAGCGCGGCGGCGGGGTCGGGTTGCTTCATGAAGTTCTCGCCCATCAGGAAACCTCGGAAACCGTTCTCGCGCAGACGTCGGACGGTGGCGGGCGACGAGATGCCGCTCTCCGAGATGCGCACCGCGTCGCGGGGCAGCAGTGGGGCCATGCGTTCGGACAGGGCGGTGTCGGTGACGAAAGTCGCGAGGTCGCGGTTGTTGATCCCCACCACGCTCACACCGTCGCACACGTGGCCGAGCTCCGACTCGTCGTGCAACTCCAACAACACCTCCAGCCCGAGCCCCGCGGCGAAAGCGGCCAACTCCGCGCAGCGCTCCGGGGAGAGAGCGGCGGCGATAAGCAACACCGCGTCGGCCCCGGCGGTGCGCGCCTCGCATATCTGGTACTCGTCGACGACGAAATCTTTCCTGAGCAGCGGGGTGTTCGGCGCGGCGCGGCGGGCCGCACGCAGGTCGTCGAGCGATCCGGCGAACCAGTCACGGTCGGTGAGCACGGAGATCGCCGCGGCACCCGCCCCGGCGTAGCCCGCGACCACCGCCGCGACATCCGCGCCCTCGTTGATGAAGCCGCGCGACGGCGAACGGCGCTTGAACTCGGCGATGATGCCCGTGGTCGAGGCGGCCAATGCTTCCGAAAAAGAGACGACCGGCCGCGTGACCTCCCGCGCGGCGGCGAGAATGTCGTCGAGACCCCCGGCCCGGCGCGAGGCCGCGACCTCGGCGCGTTTGGTTTCCAAAATCTTATCCAAAATTGTCATGGCGGTCTTTTAAGAGTTGAGTTCGACGAATTTCCTGAATGTCTCCATCGCCCGACCGCTTTCGACGGACTCGCGGGCCGCGGCGACGGCATCGGCGAGGGGCATCGCTGGCGCGGCGGTGCGAATGGCGAAGGCGGCGTTGGCCACAACGCAGTCTATCCGCGGAGGCGGGGCGGTGCCGTCCAGCACGCTGTCGAATATCGCCGCGGCCTCGGCCACCGACCCTCCGCCGTGGAGGTCGCTCTGGCGTGCGCGGGCGAAACCCAGATCCTCGGGCGCGTGGATCGACTCGCCGGCCGGGGTGAAGACCTTGAAGTCGGCCGTGAGCGAGATCTCGTCGTAGCCGTCGAGCGAGGTCACCACGGCGAACTCGACGTCGGTCTGCTGATAGAGATAGTGGTACATGCGCGCCAGCTTCAAATTATACACCCCCAGCATCTGGCGGCGCGGCGACACGGGATTGGCGAGCGGCCCGAGCATGTTGAAGAACGTGCGCACCCCGAGCGCCCGCCGAACCGGGGCCACGACCCCGAGCGCGGGGTTGAACAGCGGCGCGTGGAGGTAGGCGATCCCCGCGCCGTCCAGGGAGCGGCGCATGGCGGCCACGTCGTCGCGGAACCGCACCCCGTGTTGTTCCAGCACGTTGGAGGCGCCGCTCACCGAACTCGAACCGTAGTTGCCGTGCTTGACCACGTTGTAGCCCGCGCCCGCGGTGACGAAACACGCCGCCGTGGAGATGTTGAACGTGTCCTTTCCGTCGCCGCCGGTGCCCACGATGTCGATCGGGTCGTACTCCGCCAGATCGACCGGCACACGCATCTCGCGCAGCGCGTCGCGAAAACCGGCCAGTTCGTCGACCGTGATGCTGCGCATCAGCCAGACGGTGATCAGCGCCGCCGTCTGGCTCTCGTTGTACTCGCCGCGCGCCATGCGGACCATCAGGTCGCGGGCCGCGTCGCGGTCGAGCGGCCGGTGTTCGAACAGTTTGTAGAGTGTCTCTTTCATACGTTTTTCCATTTAAAATCCAAACAAGTTGGAAGGTTATTTTCCAGTTAATTTTGTTTTGTAACTTTGTGTCAGGATGTTAAGAGGAGGCAGGCACTGCTGGGGAGCAACCTGTCAAGCAA
>JAITWC010000010.1 GCA_031285485.1 Alistipes sp. | reverse complement strand
AAGCTATACTGTTTGAGGTTATTGGGTGAGTTTTCCACTACCAAAATTAACCAAAAACGTGTAGCTTGTTTTTTGCCTACCTGCTTACCAGATATTCAGATTTCAAACATAGGGATTGTATTAGTTGACAACAAAGTAAAGAGGGCACTCGTCGGATAGACGAATGCAGGTTATTGGAGCCACAATCTTTGGTACGTCAACAGGACCTCGTACCCCGTTTTCTCCGGTTTTTTCCCGAGGTACGACTTGCGGCGGGCCTCAGCCCGCAGGTTGATGTGGTTGCTCCTTGTGTAGCAAGGGGCGAACCGCCGCGCACTCCCTGGCGTGACGGGCGTTGACAATCCAAACCGTCCGCCCGTCGGCCCCAAAACGTGATATACGGGCTTCCGGTGGACGTCCGTGCTCTCCATCGCGACATGGGGCACCCCATGCTCCGATAACCAGTCTCTCAACTCTGTCAAAGAACGTGAGAAATTCCCGAACTCACGGGTGACTTTCCTGATACCTTCACCGTCGATAGTCGCCACGACCGTCTTCTGGTGGACATCGGGCCCGCATCCCTTGGTCTCGCCCGATCGAATGCTACCTGTTCCATGCTGCCGCTGTTATGAGTTATATCCACAAAGATAGCGACAGGCTATCATTTAAATTCTCTTTGGCGTCCTAAAACGTCATGGGTGTTTCATCTTATGATGGGTTGCTAAATTTCGCATTAATCTTCTATGTCACTGAGGGCGGCGTTCCACGGTTTGAGGATGCCGCGTTTGGAGGAACGCACGAATTTGACTATCTCGTCCCTCTCGGGCGAGCGGGGCACGGTGTCTTCAATTATGTCGCAGGCGCGGCCGTAGCCGTAGCCGCTCTGGAACAGGATGCGGAATATTTCCTGGATCTCGGCTATCTTCTCGGTCGAGAACTGACGGCGCCGCAGACCGATAAAGTTGGCCCCGACGAACGACAGCGGCATGCGCGCGGCTTTCACGTAAGGAGGAACGTCCTTGCCCACGAGCGAACCGCCGCTCACCATCGCGTGCGTGCCGATGCGAACGAACTGATGCACCGCCGAGTGACCCGAGATGATGGCCCAGTCGCCCACCTCGACCTCGCCGCCCAAGAGTACGCTGTTGACAATCACGCAGTGCGAACCAACCACGCAGTCGTGTGCTATGTGGGCGCACGACATGATGAGGTTGTAGCTGCCGATTGTGGTTTTGCCTTTGGCCGCCGTGCCGCGGTTGATGGTCGCCCCTTCGCGAACGGTGTTGTAGTCGCCCATCTCGACTATCGAGTACTCACCCTTGAACTTGAGGTCTTGCGGTACTCCGGCGATCACGGCGCCGGGATGTATGTTGCAACCCTTGCCCATTCGTGTCCCTTCGAGGACAACGGCGTGCGGACCGATCCAACAGCCGTCGCCGATGACGGTGTCGGCCGCCACATACGCGAAAGGCTCCACGGTCACATTCTTACCTAATTTCGCCTCGGGGTGGACAAAGGCCTTGTCGCTTATCATATCGAGTTTGATCTGTTATTTTGCTTAAATAAAACCGCCGTGGCCGTCGCCGCTCAAGGCCGTTTGCCGCTCGGTGTCACCTGGGCCATCAGGTCGGCTTCGCACGCGAGTTTGTCGCCCACGAAGGCCCTCGCCTCCATGTGTACGAGCCCGCGGCGGATCGGTTCGAGGAGTCGCAGTTCGAACTGCAACACATCACCCGGAACGACCTTCATCTTGAAACGAACGCCGTCGATCTTCAAAAAGTATGTCGAGTAGAAATAATCGGGATCCATTCCGTGCAGGGCGAGTATCCCGCCGCACTGCGCCATCGCCTCCACGATCAGTACGCCCGGCATGACCGGCTCGTCGGGAAAGTGGCCCGTGAAGAATGGTTCGTTGACCGTCACGCTCTTTATGCCCACGATGCTTTGGTCGTCGATGCGCACGATCTTGTCGACCAGCAGGAACGGCGGACGGTGCGGAAGGCGGTTCTTGATGGCGTTGATGTCGTAGACCGGTTCGGCGCCCGGCGAGTAGATGAACGTGGGTTTGACCCCCTCCTTGCGCATCTGTTTGCGCATAGTCTTCACCGTCTCAGTGTTGGCGAAGTGGCCGGGCCGTGTCGCCATGATGCGCCCCCTGATGCGGACGCCCATCAGCGCGAAGTCGCCCAGCACGTCGAGGAGCTTGTGTCGCGCCGGCTCGTTGTGGAAGTGGGGGACGACGTGGTTGATGTATCCGGCCTGCACCTCGATGTCCGGTTTGTTGAACAGCGTGCGCAGGCGGTCGAGTTCGCCGTTGACAGCGGGGCGTTCCACCACCACGAGGGCGTTGTCGAGATCACCTCCTTTGATAAGGTTGCCGACGAGCAGCGGTTCGAGTTCGTGCAGGAACACGAACGTGCGGCACGGGGCGATCTGGTCGGCGAAAGAGTCGCGCGCGGAGTCGAACACGGCGTACTGGTTGCCCAGCACGCGGCTGTCGTAGTCGATGTGAACGCTCACCGAGAGGTGGTCGTCGGGCCACATCTCTATCGCGACTCCCTTTTCGGGAATGGCGAACGAGATTTTCTCCGTCACCTGATAGTATTTGATCTCGCACTCCTGCTCGGCGAGGCCCGTCCTTTCGATTGCGGCAGCGTATTCACGGGCCGAACCGTCCATGATGGGCACCTCGGGGCCGTCGATCTCGATCGTGGCGTTGTCGACACCTATTGTCCACAGGGCGGCAAGGATGTGTTCGGCGGTGGAGACCTTCGCCTCGCCCCGCCCGAGGGTGGTGCTGCGCGAGGTGTCGACCACAAAATCGGCCAGTGCGGGTATCTCGGGGGCGCCTTCAAGGTCGACGCGGCGGAATCTGATGCCCTGATTGTCGTCGGCCGGTGCAACGGTCATTTTTACGGCGACTCCCGTGTGTAGGCCCCGTCCGTCGAAAGTCACGGGTGCCTTTAAAGTCTTCTGTTTGTTCGACATTTACGTTGTTTATGCGTAATTTTGGAGGCAAAGGTATTAAATTTTTGTAAAATCATACTCCGGCGGGCCAAAGCTCAGGGTCAACGCATTAAAATGAGAGTAGATTTATCAGGTAATGTTTGTTTCATGCGGCTTTGAGTCGTTTTGATACGAGCGAGGTTTTCTTGTCAGGATCCCGCTTGAGCAGGTTCAGGGCTATCTTCCTCACAATTGCGAAGTTCTCTGCGGCCCTTTTGTCTCGTTTCCGTTGAGCGTCTTCGCGGAAAACCACATCGAGTGTCCAATGCAGAGAGTTCTCGACCTTCCAATGGTCTCTTATGTATTGTCC
>JAITWC010000187.1 GCA_031285485.1 Alistipes sp. | reverse complement strand
CCGGGGCGGCGCCTCGCTCGGCTACGTCAATTACGGGCGGGACGGCAACCGCTGCCAGATCTTTTTCGAGCCCTTCAACGCCGCGACGCTGAAGGAGCGGAAGGCGATCGCCGCGGCGGTGTTGGGCGACCTCGACGAACTCTTAACCCCCGCCGGCGATGAATAGGGAGTTCGACGCCCTGGTCGCGCAGCTGGGCCCGCTCGTTCTCGAATGGTTGGTGGCGAATTCGACCGCGGCCGGGGAGATAGAGGCCGTGCGGAGCCTCGACAACGTCAAGGCCCTGGCGGCCTACCGCCGCGTCGGGGGGACTGAAAAGACGGTCGAGGTGCCGCTGAACCTCCTCACGCGCCCCATCGACGACATCGTGGCTATATGCGAACGTGCCGCCGCAAGTGTTGTCGACGGCCTTGCCGGGGTGGACGCGGCCGTGGGCGGGGCCATCGAGGCGGCAGGCGCCGCGAACCTCGCCGCAAAGGCGGCGAACGAGGCCGTCGCCACGATCCTCGCCCTGAAGGAGGATACCCTCGCCGCGACAGCCGAAGCCCGCGCCGGGGCCAAGGAGGCGCGGGACGAAGCCGCGCTGGCCCGCACGGCCACCGAGGAGAGCAAAGCGGCCACAGGTAAGGCGGACGAGGCGACCGCCAAAGCCAACGACGCCGAGGCGCTGCGCGCCAGGGCGGAAACCGGGCGTGTCGATGCGGAGAAGGCGCGCGTCACCGCCGAGAACTCCCGGACGGCCGAAGAAAAGAAACGAGCCACGGCCGAAACAGGCCGCGTCGACGCGGAGAAGGAGCGTGTCAAAGCCGAGAGTGCCCGGGCCACCGCGGAACAAGAGCGTGCGGCCGAGGAGGGCAGGCGGGCCGAGGCCGAGACCGCCCGCGATAACGCCGAGAAGAAACGCGCCGCGGACACGGCCGAGAGGCTGGAGGATGCCGACGTCGCCACGGCCGAAGCCCGCGAAGTGGCCGAACACCCGACCAAGATCGGGCCCGACCATTACGTCTACGTCTGGAACCGCGCCACACACGTCTACGACAAGACGGACATCTACACCAAGGGCGAGGGGCTCGACTACAACACGATGACCGAACAGGAGAAGGCAAGGATCAAGGGTAAGTCGGCCTACGAGGTGGCGGTGGAGGAGGGCTTCGAGGGTACCGTCGAGGAGTGGCTCGCCTCCCTGGAGGGAAAGAGAGGCGAAAAAGGGAGTACCGGCGATCGTGGGCTGCAGGGCGAGCGTGGCGAAAAGGGAGAGACGGGAGAGGTCGGGGCGCAGGGTGATCCCGGCGCCGCCGGCCGCGACTTCGAGGTGCCGACGTTAGCCGTCGCCCCGGGCGAGAACACCCTCACCTACACCGTAGTCGGTTCGCCGGCGCCGTTCCACATCGGGCAGTTGGCCCGGGTCTGGGATGCTGAAAAGGGCGAAGCCGGGGAGTACGTGTTCTGGCAGCTGTTCGACCTTGCGGGCGGCAAGGCGCTCTGGAAACTCGCCGGGAGCGGCGATATCGAACTGCCGGGCGAGACGGTGATCATCTCGCTGGCGGCGAACCAGGCGGACTCGGCCGGGCACCTGATAGGCGCGGTGGTCAAAGTGATCCACCGCGACGGCGAGGAGACGCTGACCTGGCAAGGCCAACCGTTGACGGTGCAAATCCCGACGATGGTGGATTACCGCGTCGAGGGGCGGGACACGGCGCTGTTCGCGGCGCCCGAGGCAATGGAGTTCATAGCCGGGGTCGGTTACGTTCGGATGCTGACGCTGACCTGGCTGGCCGAGCGGGTGACGATTACCGCGACGACCTCCGACGGGGAGGGCGACGCTACCGGGCAGACGGTCACAGTTACTGAAGGCGATGCCGCGACGATGCGGTATCAGGGGGCCGTCGGTACGGGCGTCACGTTGCTGTTCCGCTATGGGGCCAACTATCGCGTCTCCTGCGGCGACCTGCCGCTCTACTCGACGCCTGAAAGTCAGAGTTTCACCGCCGGGGATCAGTCCCGGGCCGTCTCCGTGCTGTACCAACGCGTTCCGCACACGTGTCTTGTTTTCGATAAGTCGATCGCGGATCCTGCGAACATCGAAGGTGCGGGCGATGGGGCGATCGTCGACATTCTGGCGAAGATGCGCCGGTGTCTGGTCAAGAAAACGGCCGAGGGAGAGGTGTCGATCGCCTGGCTCGACAACGCGGATTCGACCAGATACGCCGACGGCACGACGGCTGTACTGACCGGCGGCGAGGGCGACGTTATGGTCTACAAGCCCGCGTTCTGGTACAAGTACGAGTCGGTCGACGCCAACCGGTTCGCCTACGACATCGCCGAGCAGGATCTGGACGGCATGTACATCCACTCTCCGGCGTCATTGATCGGGGCCTACAAGTCGAACAGCGTCAGCAGTAAGTTGTACAGCCGCAGTGGTGTTGTGCCGAGCGGTTCGATCTCGCAGGCCAACAACATCAACTACGCCAAGGCCCGCGGAGCCGGCTACAACATCATCGACTTCGAGCAGCACAGCATGATCGCGCTGCTACTCTACGCGAAATATGGCAAGCGCAACTCACAGGCGATTCTCGGCACGGGCGGTGTGAGCTACGACGCCGCCAACGGCTCGACGAACTCGCTCGGCAATGCGGATACGGTCGGCGCCACCGCCGGTCACGCCTCGTTCGCGGGTATCGAGGGGGTTCATGGCGGTATTTACGAATGGGTGGGCGGGGTGACCATCGAGAACGGCGTATGGACGATAACAAACCCGGACGGCACGATCCGCGGCGGGAACGCGCCCGCTTGGGCGGCAAGCGGTTGGATCGGGGAGATCGCCGCGGCCCTCGGCCCCTGGTTCGACGTAATTCCGACGGCCACCGGCGGCAGTCAAACGACCCGTTACACCGATTATTATGAGTACAGCGCAGGCACCCGTGTTCCTTGCCGCTCGTTCCACGGGTCGAGCACGGCTGGCGGTGTATCGTGTGCGTATGCGAACTTCGACTCATCGTTCTCGAATACGTACTACGCCTCTCGCCTCGCTTTCAGGGGCGTCATCGTCGAAGCGGAAAGCGTACAAGCGTTCAAAGCACTACCGGTGCTTTGACGAAACACCGGCCCTGCCGGTCGAAATTATTTTCGGTTTTTTCAGGTTCTTTGAAATCGACTACCTTTGTGTGGTTTACGGATAAAACGACACACGGTGAAGCAAAACGGACATTTTTAGCGTGAAAAGGCGGACTCCCTCAGGCCGTGTTCCTTGCCGCTCGTTCCACGGGTCGAGCACGGCTGGCGGTGTATCGTGTGCGTATGCGAACTTCGACTCATCGTTCTCGAATACGTACTACGCCTCTCGCCTAACCTTCAGAGAGAGCAACATCACGCGGCCTCTGCCCCGGCGACGCGATCGCCACGGCACACCGCGGAGGGAGGAGCCTCGCCCCTTGGCGAAAAACACCAGATTTCTAATCCCGCGTGGTAGGATCATTCTCGAAGCGCGGAATTTTCTGAAAGCGACGCTATGAAGCGACACGGGTATCTGATCGAAAAGGTGATCGCACGGGAGAATCTCGAAAACGCCTTCCAGTGCGTGATGAAAGGCAAACGCCGCACCCGCACGGTGCGGCGCTACCTGCGAGACCGTGAGACTATACTCGCCGGGATCGCGGAGGAGATCGCGGGAGACAGGTACGGGCCGAAAGGCTTTTACTCGTTCACCCTCGTCGA
>JAITWC010000181.1 GCA_031285485.1 Alistipes sp. | reverse complement strand
AAGCTATGATCCGGATTTCGCCCATACCGTCCCTTTATCGGGAATGCACCCGTGTTTAGTTGATGTTTAATGCGTATCCGTTCATAGTGGGCGCATAACAATATGCACTCTCTTCTTAGTAGGGAGAATGGATTGTATCGGATTGGCGGCATTATGTGCAGCTAAGCAGATAAAATCCTCAGCATGAATTTGTGGTGGTCGGTCAGTTTACCCACCAAAGCCAGCATGATCTCTTCCTTTTCGGCTCTGACCCGCCAATGACACAACGATGCCAGTCGATCAGCGTCTGTCTCACCCGCCAGAATCGCCTCGGCGATACGTTCACCACTCACTCCGTTCACTTTGGACAAGACGCTCTGGACAACTTTATGTTCGCATCCTCCAGTATCCGCATCGAACGGTTCTTCTCGGCGGTAACGACACCCTCCAACTTGCGCCGGTAACGAACCATGTCGCGCAGATCACGAATCTCGACAGGGGGAACGAAACTGCCCTTGAGCAATCCCGCCAAAAGCAATTTGGCTATCCATGCGCTGCCCTTCTTGTCCGTCTTGTGACACGGAACATACTTGATGTGACGGGCGTTGACAACCAAAATGGTAAGACCGTGGCCCTCAAGAATGTTGAACACAGGCTTCCGGAACACGCCGGTGCTCTCCATGGCAACAGGGGGCACTCCGAGCGATAAAATCCATTCTCTCAACTCTGTCAAAGAACGTGTGAAGGTCGAAATCGTTCGGGTCTCGGACTTGATTCCTGTTCCAGATACCGTCGCTACGACAGTCTCCTTGTGTTCGTCAAGTCCGCAGCACTGGGACACGACCTGCTCAAAATAAGTCGCTTCTCTCATTGCAGTAACTCTTAAAGCGTTATACGCTACGACAAGTTACTACATCTTCAATGTTCGTTGGCGTGACATACGCCTTATGAAGGGGTTTGATTGTTAATCGGCTCGATTTCTTTGGCAACCCGGTCGGCCACGAACTTCGCGAACTCTGCCGGTGTCATCTGCCCCTGGTCGCCCTCTCCCTGGATTCTCAGCGAGATGACACTTTCGGCCTCCTCCTTCTCTCCCACGACAAGCATAAACGGTATTCGTTTTAGTTCGTTGTCCCTTATCTTCCGTCCGATCTTTTCGTTGCGGGTGTCGGTGATGGTGCGAATATCGGAATTATTTAGCAATTTCGAAACACTTTCGGCGTAGTCGTTGAATTTTTCGCTTATCGGCAGCACTACGGCTTGATCTGGCGTCAGCCACAGAGGAAATTTCCCGGCGGTGTGTTCCAACAATACTGCCACAAAACGCTCCATCGAACCGAACGGTGCACGGTGGATCATGATTGGGCGGTGGGGCTTGTCGTCAGCCCCGGTGTAGGTCAGGTCGAAACGCTCCGGCAGGTTGTAGTCTACCTGGATCGTGCCCAACTGCCACTTGCGGCCTATGGCGTCTTTCACCATGAAGTCGAGTTTCGGGCCGTAGAAAGCAGCCTCGCCGTACTCCACGGTAGCTTGCAGTCCTTTGTTCTTCACCGCAGTCACGATGGCGTTCTCGGCCTTCTCCCAATTTTCATCGCTGCCTATGTATTTTTCGCGGTTCACCTGGTCGCGCAACGATATCTGGGCGGTAAAGTTGTCGAACTTCAGCGTCTTGAAGATGTACAGCACAATGTCGATCACCTTCTCGAACTCGTCCAGCAACTGGTCGGGCCTCACGAACAGGTGGGCGTCGTCTTGCGTGAACCCGCGAACGCGCGTCAACCCGTGCAATTCGCCGCTCTGTTCGTAGCGATACACCTGCCCGAACTCGGCGAAGCGCACCGGCAGGTCTTTGTACGACCGCGGTTTCAGACGATAAATCTCGCAGTGGTGCGGGCAGTTCATCGGTTTCAACAAGAACTCTTCGCCCTCCTGAGGTGTCGATATCGGCTGGAACGAGTCCTTGCCGTATTTTGCATAGTGGCCGCTCGTCACCCACAGCTCTTTCAACCCTATGTGCGGAGTAATAACCTGTTCGTAGCCATACTGCTTCTGTATCTCGCGCAGGAAGTTTTCGAGCCGGTTGCGAAGAGCGGCGCCCTTGGGCAGCCACATCGGTAAACCCTGACCCACCCTCTGCGAGAACGCGAACAGCTCCAACTCGCGGCCGAGTTTCCGGTGGTCGCGTTTCTTCGCCTCCTCCATCATGGCGAGGTACTCGTCGAGCATGCTCTTCTTGGGGAACGACACGCCGTAGATCCTCGTCAGCATCTTGCGTTTCTCGTCGCCGCGCCAGTAAGCTCCGGCCACCGAAGTCAGCTTCAGTGCCTTGATGTGGCTCGTGTCGGGGAGGTGCGGCCCGCGGCACAGGTCGGTGAAACAACCGTTGGTGTAGAAGGTTATCGTGCCGTCGGCGAGATCGCCTATCAACTCGGTCTTGTACTCGTCGCCCTTCTCAGTGAAGGCCTTGAGAGCCTCGGCCTTCGACACCTCGTGCCGCACGAGGGACGATTTCACGCGGGCGAGTTCCGCCATCTTAGCCTCGATCCCGGGCAGGTCGGCTTCGGTGATGGGGGTGGGCGAGTCGACGTCGTAGTAGAATCCCGTCTCGATGCTCGGGCCGATGCCGAACTTTATGCCCGGATAGAGCGACTCAAGGGCCTCGGCCAGCAGGTGCGACGATGTGTGCCAGAACACCTGTTTGGCCTCGTCGTCGTCCCATTTCAGCAGTTTCACGCGGCTGTCCCCGGTGATCGCCATCTGAAGGTCTTGAACCCTGTCGTTCACTTTGGCGGCAAGCACTTCGCTTGCCAAACGCGGTGAAATGCTCTCGGCGACGCCCATCGCGGTCACCCCCGCTGCGTATTCCCGCACATTTCCGTCCGGGAACGATATCGTTATCTTGTTCATGTGGTTTATAACTCCGTTTCCGACAGGTCTATTGTTCTCTCGTCGCCTCTTTCGCGCTCGTAATGTTTGAGCGGGTTGCGCGATGCCTCGGTGTGCGCTGTTCTTGCGCGGTGAATATCTATGGCGGCGTAGATCGCGTTGCGCATGGAGTCGGGCCGTGCGGTACCCTTTCCCGCGATGTCGAACGCCGTGCCGTGGTCGGGGCTGGTGCGAACCACCGAAAGTCCGGCGGTGTAGTTCACCCCGTCGGGCGCAAGCGCCTTGAAAGGAGCGAGGCCCTGATCGTGATACATTGCAAGGATGACGTCGTACTTCGGGTATTCGCCGCTTAGGAACAATCCGTCGGCGGCGAACGGCCCGAAAGCGAGTATCCCCTCGGCCCACGCCTCGCGCACGGCGGGGGCTACTACCTCGGCCTCGTCGGTGCCCATCATGCCATTCTCGCCCGCGTGGGGATTGAGCGCCAGCACTGCTATGCGCGGAGCGATGACTGCAAAGTCCTGCACGAGGGTCTTGCGCAGTGTGCGCAGTTTGTCCACGATTTTTTCTTTCGAGATGGCGCCCGGAACATCTGCCAGTGCCATGTGGGCGGTCACCAGTGCCACCCTCAGCCTCTCGCCGCACATCATCATCACGGGCTGCCCTTCGAACTCGGCGGCGAGGAACTCGGTGTGTCCGGCGTGTTTGAATTCTGCTCCCTGCGAGTTTTCCTTGCTGATGGGTGCTGTCACGAGCACGTCTATGGCATCGCTTTTCAGATCTGCCGCCGCGAGCTTCAGCGCCTTCACGGCCGTGGTACCGGTTGCAGCCGTCGGTACCCCGGGCTCGAAAGCCTCGGGAGTCCCATCGTCGGTGTTAACCAGATTGATCCCCCTGCCCGCGACCTTGCCTGCCGACTTCACAGTATGGATCTGTACCGCCGCAGCACTATTCTCCGACGCTTTGTTATATACATTCGCGGCAGCGCGCGACCCGTAAACCACGAACGTGGCCAGGTCGTTCATCCGCGTATCGGCCAGCGCGCCGAAAATCACTTCCCAACCCACGCCCGCGCTGTCACCCTGCGTTATACCGACTCTTATCTTGTTTGCCATGCGGCAAAGATACGAAACATATTTTGTTTTCAAGCAATCCTGCATTTTCCGCGCCCCCGTTTGCCTGTTTCGCGGGTGTTTTTGGCGGTCGGCGGTTTTATTTCCTCTTACCGAAAGAATTCGGTGACGGCGCGTTTGTATCTGACGACCGTCTCCTCCATCGAGTCGGTCGATTTTCCGCCCGCGGCGTTGCGGTGGCCTCCGCCGTCGAAGTAGCGGCGGGCGAAAGCATTCACATCGACATCGCCACGAGAGCGCAACGACACGCGGATAAACTTGTGGTTCTCCAACAGCAGCGCCGACATCTCCACCGTCTCGATCGACAGCGGATAGTTGACGAACCCCTCACTGTCGCCCTGCTTGAAACGGAACCGTCGCAGCTCCTTCTCGGTGAGCGATATGCACGCCGCGCGCCCCTTCTCGAAAATATCCATCTTCGGCCCCAGCGAGTAACCCAACAATCGGACACGCTCCTCGGTGTAGGAGTTGTACACCTTGTAGTTGATCCACGGAATGTCGATTCCCTTTTCGACCAGTGCCGCAACCACGCGGAACAGGTCGGGCGTGAGGAAACTGAACGAAAAGTTGCCCGTGTCGGTCATCATGCCCACGTACAGCACCGTGCCCATGTCGCGATCGATGGTGTGGGCGCCGGCGAAACGTGAGATCAGCTTGTAGACTATGTAAGACGTGGACGAGGCGTCGGTGTAGGAGAACGCCAGGTCGAAATATTTGTCGGACGGGGCGAGGTGGTGGTCGATGAGCAGACGCCTGGCGTGGATATTGGCCTCTATTGCCGCCGTGAGACCTTCGAGACGCGAGGGGTTGTTGAAGTCGAGGCAACAGATTATGTCGGCCTTCAGCGCGGCCTCCCTAACCTCGTCGGAGCATTTGGTGTAGACCCTAATGCGCGACGAGTCGGGCATCCAGTCGAGGAAGTGGGGAAAGTTGTTGGGCACAACGCACATCGCGTGGTGGCCCAATCCGTCGAGCATCCGGGCCCACGCGATGGACGACCCCAGCGCATCGCCGTCCGGGTTGTAGTGCGACACTATCAGCACATTTTTTGGCCCGCCGGCGAGCATATCCCGCAGCCGGTTTACTTTGTAGGACGATATGGTCATTACTCTGGGACTTGGGCTTGAATGGGAATGTATTTTGCTCCGCCGCGGCGAGGGTCTACCGGCCGGGGAAGAAGTTGCATCGACGAGCCGTCAGCGCGTGTCACCGGGGCGCGGGTATCGGAGTCAGAGATGACCGTCCCACCGTCGATCAGCGTCAACGCTGCCTTAAGCAACCGCTCCCGGGGATCACCCAGAGCGTAAAGTTCATCTCTGCGTGCGAGCACATTGAGCAGCTCCTTGATGAAGTACTGAGGTTCGAATCCCCCCGCGTAATCGCTGAAATCTTCTGCGTTGAGCGTCTTGAACGTGATGGGCCACAATTCGTAGTCCCAGCCGTCAATGGTGGTCTCAAGCAGGTCCATCCCCACATTCTTGCCGTTGGTGGCGGTGCCAATCTGGACGACCTCGATGCCGACCCCGCGGAGCGAACTTATCACCATTTCGGAAGCCGAGGCGGTATCGTCGGTCGTGAGAACATATATCTTCCGAAGGTTCAGGCGGTCGGGCACCGAGGAGCCATCGAGAAAATGCAGTACTTCGGGGTTCTGCACGCGGGGGTAAACCGTGTTTATATTATCGTTGCGCTGCATTTTCAGGAACACCTGGCTCCTGTCGACCTCGGCGGCGAGGCTCGTGAGCAAGCGACATTGGTCTACATATCCTCCGGGGTTGTATCTCAGGTCGAGGACGAGTTCGGTTGCACCCCGGGTTTTGAACTCTTTGAAAACTTCACGCATCTCTTCGGCAAACTCGTATTTCGGGTTCCGGTCGGTACCTATGTTGTCGCCGTGTTCGAACTGATTGTAGAAGATATAGGCGACCTTTTTGCCCCCTGCGGAGGTCAGCACATCGTGGTGCAGAATGGGCGAGGCGGTCATCTCCACCGCGGAGAGCGACACGTCGCGGGAATCTCCTGTCGTACCGACGCGACCGTCGTCATCGAGCGTGATGGCCATCTGTGTGCCTCCTCCATC